>CACXCL010000042.1 GCA_902766115.1 uncultured Ruminococcus sp. | reverse complement strand
CGCCTTCATCTGCTTTTCCATGGCGTCCTGGATCTCCCGCGGCGGGATGATGTTCTTCAGCTCCACGCGGTTCACCTTGATGCCCCAGGGGTCCGTCGCCTCGTCCAGGATTATGCGGATCTTGGAGTTTATCACGTCGCGGGAGGTGAGGGTGTTGTCAAGCTCCAGCTCGCCGATGATGTTGCGCAGCGTCGTCGCCGTCAGGTTCTCGATGGCCTGCATGGGTCTGTCCACGCCGTAGGTGTACAGCTTCGGGTCGGTGATCTGGAAGAACACCACCGTGTCGATCTGGATGGTGACGTTATCCTTGGTGATCACCGGCTGCGGAGGAAAGTCCGCCACCTGCTCCTTGCGGAGCACAACCTTCGAGACCCGGTAAATGAACGGCACCTTCACATGGAGGCCCGTCTCCCAGGTGGTGTGGTACGCGCCGAGCCGTTCGATGACGTAGGACTGCGCCTGAGGCACGATCTTCACGTTTGAAATGATGAGTATCAGGATCACGAGAACGAGGCCTGCGAGGATGTAGAAAATAGGTTCCATGATGCGCTCCTTTCTTATTCGGCGTCAGCGGCGGACTCGTTTTCCGTCTTGCGGCTGACAATCAGTTTGACTCCTTCGATGCGGTCTACGATGACCTCCTCTCCCTCCTCCACGGGGGAGCCGTCCGCGCTCCTGGCGGTCCACAGCGTGCCGTCCAGCCTGACAAATCCCGTGGCGCCGGTGTTGTCGATCCGCTCGGTGACCACGGCGACCTTGCCGATGGCGGCGTCGGAGTTTGTGGGTACCACAGCCGCCCTGAGCCGCTTTTTCACCAGCGGCCTCGTCAGCGCCAGAAGCAGCGCGCTGACCCCGACGAAGACCACGGCCTGGATCCAGACGTCCACCCGGAACAGGGACACGATCAGCGCCGCCAGCGCGCCTCCGGCGAACCAGATGGACGCCAGCTGAGGCGTCACGCCCTCGATGACGCCGAAGACGATCACCAGGACGAGCCAGAAGATCGCGTACTTGTAGTCGACAAAGAAATTCATACAGATCCCTCCTTTTTTTCGGGGACTGGATTTATTATACAGTATTCCCGTAAAAAAAGCAATATAAGCGGAAACGTATCGTTAAAGCGGCGATTTGCCCGCCGCCGTCGCTGCCGTGCGGGAAAAAGAACGGCGAGCGTCAAAAAGAGCCGGCGCTTGACGCGTCGGCTCTTTTCATCACTTTTATCAGTCGCCTGTCGCCGGAGCTTCGGTAGCCGGAGCTTCGGTAGCCGGAGCTTCGGTAGCCGGGGCTTCCGTAGTCGGAGCCGTGGCGGGCTCGGTATCGTTGCCCGTGTCGTCGCCGACCACTTCGGTCGGAGAACCGGTGTCCTGCGGAGCAGCCGCGCTCGCCTTCTTTGCGGACCAGTTGTCCCATCTCAGATACATGACGAGGACCAGAACGACGAAAATGACGGAAACGACGGTGGTCAACACTGACAGCTTGCGGTCTATGGTGCTCGCCTTCGATTTTCCGAAGAAGGATTCGCCGGCTCCCGCGATGGTGCCGGAGAGATTGTGGTCTTTGCCGTGCTGCAGGAGCACAGAGACGATCAGGACGACCGCCGCGATGATAAGAAGTACGCCGACTACGATATTCATTGATGAATTGCCTCCGATTTTATCAGATATGTTATTTTACGGATTTTATGGAAAGATTCGTGCGCGGGAAAACCCGCGGATTTTGATTATACCACAAAACATGCGCCATTGCAATAGCAAATATTCAAATATTTTAAAAATTACAGAGAAGGTCAGTCAAGAGTCAGGAAGGTCACGCCTTCGTCCCACGTGACGGTGGGATCCACGAAGCGGTTGCCCACGGACATCGCCACGTGCACGCCGCCTCCATTACCGTCCCCGTCATAGAAATCGGCGAGTCCGGAGGAGCCGCAGACGCCCAGCGTGTCGCCCTTTTCCACGGTGTCGCCCACCGACACCGACACCTCGCTCATGTTGTAGTACCAGGTCTTGAGCCCGTAGCCGTGCTCCACCACCGCGATCTTGCCGGTGTAAGCCAGCTCTCCGGTGTAGACCACGGTGCCGCCGTTCAGCGCGCCGACCGGCGCGCCCCAGCCGAAGTTGTAGTCGATGCCGTTGCTGTAGTACGCCGTGTTCGGGTCGCCGTTCACGTAGACCCTCATGCCGTAGGTGCGGAAGAAATTGCTCCAGGCGTCAATGTTCGGCGAGGACAGGAACAGACCTTCGAACTGCCGCTCGGGATATGCCACGGCGGCCATCTCGGCGACGAGCCCGTCCATGGCAGCCCGCGCCTCGTCGGAGTACGCCGCGGAGATCGTCTCCTCCGACACGTCGATGGTGCCGTCCCCGTAGTATTTCGAAGCGAGGACCACGGTCGTCGGGCGGGACACGCCCGCGTAGGTGAACGTCAGGGTGTAGGAGCCCTCCTCAAGGGACATGTCGAACGGGATGATCGCCTTGACGGTGGCTCCGTCGGGGAAGAACTGCGGCGTGTAACCGATGTCCGGCTCGCTGGAGAAGGAGATCTCAGACGGGTCGGTCACGTTTTTCGCCGTCACGGTGACGAGCGAGCCCGGCACGGCGTCCGTGCGGGACACGGAGAACACCGGCGGCGGCGAGATCAGAGCGTCGAAGGAATATGTCGCCTCTCCGTTGAAATTACGCTCCGGATCCTCGTACCAGGTGGCGGAGACGTCGATATGGACCCTCATCTGGGAATCCAGCGGAAACGCCTCAAGCTGGTCGAGAGAGTCGTCGAACAGGGTGACCTTCTCCTCGTCGGTTATGGTGACGTGGGATGAATCGGGAAGGACGCCGTCCTTGAAGTTCAGAGACAGGAATATGCTGCCGTCGAAGGACTGTTTCCCCTCGGCGAGCCTGTCCGCCATGTCCACGGAGACGAATTCGCCTCTGAAGTCGCGGTATTTCCACGCTGCGGTCTCGGGCTTGATCTCCGTGGATCCCGACAGCAGGAGCGTCGGGAGAGTTGAATTCTCATAGTAGCATCTGGCAAATTCCGACGAGAGGAACTCGGCGGCGTTGTCCGGCCCCAGCCGGTAGGACTTGCCGTTCGGCGCGGAATAGTAGCACACGTTCGGGTCCGTGGAGAAGAAGTACCTGTATTCTCCCTCCTTCGCGCCGGTGGACATGGTCACCTTGTAGGGAGTCTCGCCGAGGACTCCGTCGGGGAGCGCCTCCAGGGCGGTCGCCTTTTTATTGACTCTGTAGAAGAGGCTTATGACGTCGTCGGCCTTCTCGCCGTCCTTCACTCTGTCGTAGGTCACGGTCTTGCCGTTGATATCCTCCACGGTGATCGAGATCACGTCTTTTTCGCTCGGGGGAGATGTGCGCACGTGATGGCAGTTCATCATAGCGACGACGGTCGGCAGTACAAAAAGGACCGCAAGGATCAGCCGGAGTATGGTTTTTTTCATTTTATCGTCTCCTGTGGCGGCGGGACCGGGTCCGCCGTTCGTTCGGTAAATCGCTTTTCGCCGGAGACCGCCTTCCGCGGAACGGATGCGACCCCTTATCTTTTTATTATACATAAAATGAGAAAAAAATCAATAGGGAAAATCAAAAGGTCCCCCTGCCGGAGATCAAAACGGGTCGATTTTGCGCGGTTCCGGTCCGGCGGAGCGCGGAGATCGCAACTCGTCCGTATTTATTATTGCATCCGGGGGATTTTCATGGTAAAATAATGCCGTACCTCATCCGGGCGAAAGGAAAGACCAGAATGAAGAAATTTTTCAAGGTTCACGGCTTCGCCGCCGTGTTCTCGCTGGCGCTCGTACTGTTTACGCTGTACGCGCTCCTTGACACCTTTGTTATCTCCCGGGGATTCGCGAAAGTGAAAGACAACGACAGCATCGTGAAAATAAACGAAAAGCAAGAGATATCGCCGGTATTCGACCGCGGCGTGCCGGATGAGCCGGAGATCACGGAATCCACCTACTACGACGGCAACATCGCCCTTGAGATCACCGAATACGACGTGAACGACACCGCCGTTTACGTGGCGGACGTGGCGGTCCGCGAACCAAAGTATCTGCGGTCGGCGTTCGCGGACAACGAATACGGGAAAAACATCTCGGAGAAGACGTCGATGATCTCCGTGGTACACCGGTCGGTGATCGCGGTGAACGGCGACTTTTACGGCGCCCGCAACAGCGGATACGTCATCCGGAACGGCACTCTGTACCGGGACGCGTCCTCCGGAACGGACGATCTTGTGATCTGGAACGACGGTTCCCTCGAGATCGTGAACGAGCGCGACGTGACGGCGGAGGAGCTCGTCGAGCGCGGCGCATGGCAGGTGCTCTCCTTCGGACCGGCGCTGGTGATCGACGACGAGGTGGTCGTGGGCGAGAACGAGGAGGTCCGTGAGTCCCTGGCGAAGAACCCGCGAACCGCCATAGCGCAGATCGGATACTGTCACTACCTGTTCGTGGTCAGCGACGGACGTACCCGCGAGAGTCCCGGACTGTCGCTTTACGAGCTGGCGACGTTCATAAAGTCCCTCGGGGCGGACGTGGCTTACAATCTCGACGGCGGCGGCTCGTCCTCCATGGTTTTCCGCGGACGTGTGATAAACAAACCCACGTCCAACGGACGTGAGATAGAAGAAAGGGAGGTGAGCGACATTGTCTACGCAGGACCGCCCCCGAAGGGATGACCGCCCCGCCCTGATACGGACGGC
Organism: uncultured Ruminococcus sp.; assembly: GCA_902766115.1. Lineage (GTDB taxonomy): Bacteria > Bacillota > Clostridia > Oscillospirales > CAG-272 > RUG11130. The sequence continues at coordinate 214 of CACXCL010000042.1, read as the reverse complement.
GAAGGTTTACGCCGCGGTCTCCGCTCTTGTCGCCCTCTTCGGAGCGGTGTACGAGCTGTTCGGGCACGGGGTGTATTCGTATTTCATGATCTACGCGTTCGCTCTGCCGCTGCTGCTCGGTCTCATCCCGGCGCTGCTTTTCGGCACGGCGAAGAGAGAGATCGTCTCTTCCCGGAAGGGGAGGCATTACTGGAACGCCGGCGTGGCGACGCTG
>CACXCL010000041.1 GCA_902766115.1 uncultured Ruminococcus sp. | reverse complement strand
TTTTTCGGAAAACCGTCGGAAAGGAATCGCCGAAAGGCGAGTTGGTGTTATCTTGTATCGACGATCAGATGATTCTGAAATGTCAGCAAAAGACCGCACCGCTACCACCGATTTGTCCGGACAGAAAGCCGGAGAAAGCAAAAGAAACGTTTCGTCCGAAACGACGGAAAAAACAGTAGTTTTCAGTCCTGTGACGTCGTCGCGGGGCATGGCGGGACAGCGTCCCGCGGGACCGCGAAAAGCGGTCGTCGGCAAAGCGGCTGAAAAGAAAAAGATGAGGCGAACAATGGTCGCGGAAACACTTCACGCCTGGCGCGGGAGGATCATCCTCGCGGTGTGCGTGATACTGGGCTCCGTGCTGCTGGTAGCGGGCGTTTACGCCTCATCAGAGATCGCCTCTTCCCGTAACCGGGAGTCGGGTGCGCCCTCCGGGGACGCCCGGGCGAGCGCTCAGACAAACGAAAAAGAGTCCGCCGTATTCTCCTTCAAGCTGGAGGGCGAAACGAGTGAAGAAGCGGCGAAATCGGCAAAAGATGCGACTCCGGTAAAGACGGAGAAGGATCCGGCAGACAGCGACGGAGCTGAAAAGCCCGCGTCGGAGCCGGACATGGAAGCCAAAGCCGAAGAGGAAGCCGAACCCGAGCGCTTCACCGTGGAGATCCGGTCCTCCGACCGTGAAACGGTGTGGGCGGAGACCGAAGGCGAGACCGTGCGCGAGCTTCTCGACGAGATCGGTTACACCCTGGACGAGAACCACTTCCTGAACAACGCGGGACTCGACGACTACATCTGGACCGACACCGTGATAGAGGTGAGCACGATCTACTACGCCACCGAAACGGTGACGGAGTATACGCCGTTCGGTACGGTCTACCTGGACTCCGAAGATTACCCCGCCGGCTCGACCCAGGTCACCACGGAGGGCCAAAACGGAGTCGTTGACGTCACCTATACCGTGGAATACATCGACGGAGTGGAGACATACCGTTCGCGGGACGCGGAGAATGTCGTCTCCTATCCCACGGATCAGGTCATAACCATCGGCACCGCCGTATCCCAGACTGACGCGCAGGGCGGCGTGATATACGGAGCGGACGGCACGGCGTACAGCTATTCGGACGTCATCACCGTAAGAGCGACTTACTACAACCTGCCGGGCAACACGGCGTCCGGTCTCCCCGTCGGAGACGGAGTCATCGCCGTCGACCCGTCGGTCATTCCCCTGGGGACCAGCGTCTACCTCAAGAACGACGCCATGGACGTGGGCGTGAGAGTCGCGGCGGATACGGGCGTGTACGGGAATACCGTGGACGTCTGGATGAACGAGAACAGTCCTTTGTACAGCGTTTTCGCCCCCGCCGGAGTGTGGGAGATGACCTGCTATATACTTGACTGACAGACAACGACAGCCGCGGCTCGCCGCGGCTGTCGTTTTAAGCAATACGCCCCAGGGCGGGAGAGGACGGAAATATGAACTTTGACAGACTGAGAGAACATCTGGACGAAATGGTCGCCGACGGCGTGCCGGGGAACGACTGCATCGTGACGCGGGACCACGAGGTCCTGTTCCGCCACCGCTCCGGCTTCGCGGACAAGGAGGCGGGGCGACCCATATCCGGCGACGAGCTGTACCTGATGTGGTCCGTATCGAAGGTCGCCACCTGCACCGCGGGGGTGAAGCTCATCGAGGACGGGGTGATCTCCCTCGACGACCCCGTGTCGAAATACATAGAGGAATTCGGCGATCTGAAAAAGGTCGTCCGGGGTCCGGACGGGTCCCCGGAGAAGTATGTGACCCCGGAAAACGAGCTGAAGGTCGTCCATCTGTTCACCATGACGTCCGGTTTTTCGTACAATATAGACACCCCGGCGATAAAGGAATTCAGGCAAGCGTCTAACGGCAGATGTCCCACCGTGGGCCTTGCCCGCGCCATCGCGAAAACGCCTCTGGAGTTCGAGCCCGGAACGTCCTGGATGTACGGGCTTTCCCACGATATACTGGCGGCTGTGGCGGAGGTGGCTTCCGGCG
>CACXCL010000040.1 GCA_902766115.1 uncultured Ruminococcus sp. | reverse complement strand
GCGGTGGAGTAGATCTGGCTCTTCTTCACCGGGATGGTGGTGTTGCGGTCGATGACTCTGTTGAACACGCCGCCCATGGTCTCGATACCGAGAGACAGAGGCGTGACGTCAAGCAGCACCAGATCCTTCAGGTCGCCGCCCAGGACGCCGCCCTGGATCGCCGCGCCGATGGCGACGCACTCGTCGGGGTTGATGCCCTTGAAGGGCTCCTTGCCGATGAAGTTCTTTATCGCTTCCTGCACAGCGGGGATTCTTGTCGAACCGCCCACCAGGAGCACGCGGTCGATCTGCGACGGCTGAAGACCGGCATCGTGAAGGACCTGCTTCGTGGGCTCCATGGTGGCGTCGACCAGCTTCTTGGTCATTTCGTTGAAGGTGGCGCGGGTCAGGGTCGCGTCGAAGTGCTTCGGACCCGTGGCGTCCGCCGTGATGAACGGCAGATTGATGTTGGTGGACGCCATGCCGGAAAGCTCGATCTTCGCCTTCTCCGCCGCGTCCTTCAGTCTCTGGAGCGCCATCCTGTCTTTTCTCAGGTCGATACCGGCGTTCTCGCGCATGAACTGCTCCGCGATCCAGTCTATGATGATGTTGTCGAAGTCGTCGCCGCCCAGGCGGTTGTTGCCGGCGGTGGCGAGGACCTCGAACACACCGTCTGAGATCTCCAGAAGGGACACGTCGAACGTGCCGCCACCCAGGTCGTAGATCATGATCTTCTGGTCGTTTTCTTTATCCATTCCGTAGGCGAGCGCCGCCGCCGTGGGCTCGTTGATGATCCTGAGGACCTCGAGTCCCGCGATCTTGCCGGCGTCCTTCGTCGCCTGGCGCTGTGCGTCGGAGAAGTACGCCGGTACGGTGATGACCGCCTTGCTGACGGTGGTGCCGAGGTACGCCTCCGCGTCCGCCTTCAGTTTCTGAAGGATCATCGCGGATATCTCCTGAGGCGTGAAGGACTTGTCGTCGATCGAGACTTTATAGTCCCTGCCCATTTCTCTCTTGATGCTCATTACCGTTCTGTCGGGATTGGTGATCGCCTGGCGCTTTGCCACCTGACCCACCATTCTCTCTCCGGTCTTGGAGAACGCCACCACGGACGGGGTCGTCCTCGCTCCCTCGGGATTCGGGATGACGGTGGGCTCGCCGCCCTCGTATACCGCCACGCATGAATTTGTCGTTCCGAGATCTATTCCTATGATCTTTGCCATGATAAAAACTCCTTCCGCCTTTCGGCTCGTAATAATATGTCAGTTCGCCACTTTGACCATGGCGTGTCTTATGACCTTGTCCTTGTATTTGTACCCGACCTGGAGTACCTCGACGATCTCTCCCTCGCCGTAGTTTTCGTCGTCCACGTGCATCACCGCGTTGTGGAACCCGGGATCGAACGTCTCTCCCGCCTCGCCGAATACGCTGACGCTCATTTTCTCGAGGGTCCCCGGCAGCGAGTCGAGGATCAGTTTCACTCCTTCCGCGAATTTCGCGGGATCGGCGCCGCCGTACTTCTGTGCGTACATCAGATTGTCGATGATGGGCAGCAGTCCCGTCACGGTGTCTGCCACGGCGTCGCCGCGGGCCAGCTCGCGATCCTTTTGCGACCGCTTCCTGAAATTGTCGTATTCCGCAAGAACACGGAGATACCTGTCGTTCAACTCCTCGATCTTCGCCTCGGCGTCTGCAAGCTTTTTCTCCGCGGCGTCAAGGGACGATCTCAGTTTTTTCGTGTCAGCCGTCCCCTTCGGACGCGCTTTTTTCTCTTTCTCCGGAGCGGAGGCACCGTCCGTCTCGGGTACGGACGTCTCTTCCGCTTCGGTCACGGGATTTTTTTCTTCCATTGTATCATCTCCGTCTTTTATTGTCTTTCCGTCATCCTTCATCGTCGCCGCCGTCCTCGATCAGGTTTGAGATCCCGTTCGAAAGATGATCGATCATGGCGATGACACGGGAATAGTTCATCCTTGTGGGACCGATTATCCCGATGGCGCCAATAAGATTGTCGCCCCGCTTGATGGGCTTGTAAACCAGGGTAGAGTTATCCATCGTCTTGACCTGATTTTCACGTCCGATGTAGATACGGACGTTCCGGTCGTCATGGCCGAGTTCCGCCTCGGAGAAGACGTCCAGCAGATCCTTCTTCGACTCGAACAGGTCCAGCATCTGCCTCAGTCTGTCGCCGCCGTAGACCTCGGGGTATGAGAGGAGTCTGTTGATCCCGTCCACCCTCAGCTCGCCGCCGTCGAACGCCGAGATCGTCTCGCAGATACCCTTGACCACCGGCGCGACCAGATATTCGTACTCGCCCATGTCGCGCTCGATCTCCATCATGATAGGCAGCGTCATCTCCGACGCCGTAAG
>CACXCL010000039.1 GCA_902766115.1 uncultured Ruminococcus sp. | reverse complement strand
TCCGAGATACGGTCGCATATTTTATCGGGGTGGCCTTCGGTCACCGATTCGGAAGTAAACAGTTTTTTCATTTTTCAGGTTCCTTTCACTAAAAGTCTGTCCGACAAATCATTATAATACAAATCCGGCCGAAAAGCAACCGCTTTCGACCGGATGACGTTTTTTTACGCGTCAGACGTTTTGAAGGAACGACTCGATGACCGACACCGCTCCGTCGATCCCGGTCTTGTCCATGTTGATCACAAGGTCGTAGTTCTCGATCCTTCCCCACTTTTTCCCGGTATAGTAGTTGTAGTACCCCGCGCGCTTCTTGTCGATGCGGATCACCTCGTCCTTCGCCTTCGAGGCGGTGCAGCCGTGCTCCGCCGCCACGCGCTCCACACGCCTGTCAAAGTCGGAGAAGACGTATACTTTCACCACGTTCTCTTTTTTTGCGAGGACGTAGTCCGCGCATCTTCCCACGATAACGGCGCCCTCGTCCTTTTCGGCGATTTTGCGGATGATGTCGGACTGTATGGCGAACAGCTTGTCGTTCAGCGGAAGATTGACGTGGCTCATCCCGTCCGCCATCATGGAATAGCCGTAGGAGAGCGAGTAAAGCAGGCTGCTCGTCGCCTTCTCGTCGATATCGCTCAGGACGTCGGGGTCAAAGCCGCTCTCCCCCGCCGCCATGGTAATGAGTTTTTTGTCATAGAACTCATAGCCGAGTTTCTCCGCGAGTCTGCGCCCGATGTCGCTTCCTTCGCTTCCGTACTGTCTTGCGATCGTGATAATATACTTCTTCAAGGACGCACACCTCCTTCGTCCGAGTGGCAAATTTATACTTCCGAGCGGAACCCTTCCGCCACGTCTTTGTTTAACTATAATAACACATCAGCGTGCGAAAGTGTCCAAACTTGAAAATTATTTACAATTTGTTCATAATTTCGCCCTCCGTGGCTCGTTTTCCCCGCCGTTTTCATATGATGGAACTGAGCGCGAAGTCTCCGCGCAGACAGTGAACGGAGTTTTTGAAATGAAACAGATCGCAGAGATCATTTTATCCATGTTCCTTGTTTACGGCGCCTACTGGTTTTTCACCATATCGGCGCAGCTTTTCGGGCGGATCGCAAAAAGTGTAAAAAAACGGCGGGATAAGCCTCCGCTCGATTGACAATCACGGAAAAATGTGTTATCATATGAAAAACGAACATTTGATCGGGAGGCGCTCTTGGACTACAAAGACGGAAGCAAAATAAAGTTCTCGGAACGGTACGGCGCCGAGGCGGAGACCATCGGCGCCGCCGGAGGTCAGTTATCGCCCGGAGGCGACGAGATCGGCGGTCTTGTCGATTCGATAATCTTTCAGAACAGAGAGAACGGCTATACCGTTCTGCTGATAGAGGGACCCGACGGTGATCCCGTGACGCTTGCCGGGATCATTCCTTACGTGAACGAGGGGGACAGAATACTCGCCCGGGGGTCCTGGGTCAATCACAAGAAATACGGTCGGCAGTTCGAGGTGGTGACTTACGAAAAACAGCTTCCCGCCGAGGAAGGCGACATGCTGCGATATCTTGCGTCCGGGGCGGTGAAAGGGATCGGTCCGAAGACCGCGGCAAAGATCATCGAGAAGTTCGGCACGGACAGCTTCGAGGTCATCGAGTCGCATCCGGAGTGGCTCTCCGACATTCCCGGTATCTCGCCGAAAAAGGCGCAAGCCATATCGAAGAACTTTATCGAGATATCGGGCTCCAGGGAGTTCATGATGTTCTCCCGCGACTTTTTTTCCACCGCCACCGCCGTCCGGGTCTACAAAAAATGGGGCGCCGGCGCCGTGGAGCGGATAAAGAACGACCCGTACTCCCTCGTGGGGGAGTTCAGCGGGATCGGTTTCAGAAGGGCGGACATGATCGCCGCGTCGCTCGGTCTGCCCGCTGACAGCCCGTCGCGGATCAAGGCGGGGATAAGATACGTCCTGTCTTCCGAGGCAGGTCACAACGGGCACACCTGCCTTCCCGAGGAGACTCTTATAAAATGCGCCGGGGAGCTTCTCTTCCCCGAGGACGAGCCGCAGCCCTCCCGGATCAAAGGATCCCTCGACGCGCTGATCACGTCGGGAGACGCCGTACCATGCCTTGCCGAGGGGGAGAAATACATCTTCCCGCTTAACGCCTACAGGGCGGAAAGCGGGATCGCCCGGCGGCTCACGAGACTTGACCGCACCTGTCCGTCGTTCGACAGCGGCGACGTGGAGAGCATGATCAGAAAAAGCGAGATCTTCGCGGGGATCAAGTACGCAGATATGCAGAGGGCCGCGCTGCGCGCAGCCATGGAAAACGGCGTGATGATTCTCACCGGCGGTCCGGGCACGGGAAAAACGACGGTCATCAAGGGTATCCTTCATATTTTCGAGAACATGGATCAGTCCGTAGCCCTCGCCGCGCCCACGGGACGGGCGGCGAAACGGATGAGCGAGGCGACCTCTCACGAGGCGAGGACCATCCACCGGCTTCTGGAAATGGAATACAGCGACGACGACAACGCGCGTTTCGTGCGCAACGAGACAAACCCGCTGGACGAGAGCGTCGTGATAATCGACGAGGCGTCCATGATAGACGTGTTCCTTATGGACGCGCTGGTGCGCTCCCTGCGTTCCGGGACGCGTCTGATACTCATCGGCGACCCGGATCAGCTCCCGTCTGTGGGTTGCGGGAACGTGCTGGACGACGTGATCTCCTCAGACGTTTTCCGGGTGATAAGGCTCACCGAGATATTCCGCCAGTCGGAAGAGAGCCGCATCACGCTTAACGCCCATCTTATAAACAGCGGCGAAATGCCGGATCTTAAGGCGAAGGGCGAGGACTTCTTTTTCCTCGGAAGGGGAAGCGACCGGGAGATTGCGGACACGGTCTCCTCCCTCGTATCGGAGCGTCTGCCGAAAGCGTACGGAAGGCGCGCGGCGGGGGTACAGGTCATCTCGCCGTCGCGGAAGGGCGCGGCGGGAACGGAATCCCTCAACGAGACCCTTCGTTCCCTTCTCAATCCTCCCTCCCCCGGCAAAGCCGAACACCGGTTCAGGGGAACGGTCTTTCGCGTCGGGGACAAGGTGATGCAGACCAAAAACAACTACTCCGTGGAGTGGACGGATCCCTTTGACAACAAAGGAGTCGGGGTGTTCAACGGAGATATCGGGATCATCGAGGATATTGACGTCTCGAGCGAGGCGGTGACAGTCTCGTTCGACGACAGAAAGTGCGTATACGACTATCAGATGTGCGAGGAACTGGAGCACGCCTACGCCATCACCGTACATAAGAGTCAGGGGAGCGAATACCCCATCGTGATCGTGCCTTTGTACTCTTGCCCGCCCATGCTCAGGACGAGGAATATGATCTACACGGCGATAACGCGGGCGTCGGAGATGGTGATCCTGGTCGGGCGGCGCGATATTCTCGCGGAGATGATCGAGAACGACCGCAAACGCGAGCGGTGTACCATGCTGCGGCGGATGCTGAAAGCGGAGAGACGCGATGAAAAGTAAAGGATTCGGCGGACGTCTGCTCGATCTGCTCTTCCCTCCGAGATGCCAGGGATGCGACAGGCTCATAGACCGCGACGAGGGACTCTGCGGCGCGTGTCTTGCGAAATACGGATCCGAGCAGCGGGAGGGATGCCCCGTCTGCGGGAGAGTCGCGCGGGAATGCTCCTGCGGAGCGGCGTCTGTTGGCTCGAGTTTTCTCGGGAACAGACGGTACGCCGCGCTGAATTTCTACAACGAGTACGACGGCGACTCCGACAGGATAACGGAAAAGCTGATTTTCCGCCTGAAGCGGAAAAACTCGTCTTCCATGACCGATTTTTTCGCACGGGAGACGGCGGCGGAGATCATGCGGCTCATGCAGCTGTCGGAAGAGGAACCCGGGGACTGGATCCTGACGTGGCCTCCCCGGACGCCCCGCGCCGTTCTGGAATACGGCTTCGACCAGAGCGAGGCGGTGGTGAGGCGGATCTCGTATTACACCGGTATCCCGTGGAAAAAGATGCTGGTACGCACCGGCGGTCGCGAACAAAAGGGGCTCGGCGCCGACGAGCGGGAAGAAAACGTCTCGACGCTCGCCCTGCTCAGGAGAAAAGAGGCGGACGGGAACAGGTTTATCCTGTTCGACGACGTGATCACCACCGGCGCCACCGTGAGAGAAGCGGCGGATCTGCTCTACGACGCGGGAGCGGAGGCGGTATTCCCCGTTTGTATCGCGAAAACCGTCCTGAAGGAAAAGAAAAACGAAGGAGACGAAAAATGACGTACAGCAAAACGGTTACTCTCAAAGACGGGCGTGAATGCGTCCTGCGAAACGGAACGGAAAAGGACGGGGCAGCCCTGCTTTACATATTCAACCTGACCCACGGGCAGACCGATTTTCTCCTCTCGTATCCCGACGAGAGCGCCTACACGGCGGATGAGGAAGCGGAATTTCTCAAAGTTCGGACGGCAAGCGAGCGGGAGATCGAGCTGCTGGCGGAGATCGGCGGGCAGATCGTGGGCTCCGCCGGGATCGGCGCCGCGGGTCAGAGAAGAAAGGTCCGGCACCGCGCCGAGTTCGGCATCAGCGTGGACATGGCGTACTGGGGGCTCGGCGTCGGCAGGGCGCTGACCGAGGCGTGCGTCGAGTGCGCAAGAGCAGCGGGGTATTCTCAGCTGGAGCTCGAGGCGGTGGCGGAGAACGGCCGCGCGGTCTCCCTGTATGAGAAGTGCGGTTTCGTCGAATTCGGAAGAAATCCCCGGGGATTTCTGTCGGATACCGGAAAATATCAGGAAGTCGTCCACATGAGACTGGAGCTGGACCGGGCGGAATAAAACTCGGGACGG
>CACXCL010000038.1 GCA_902766115.1 uncultured Ruminococcus sp. | reverse complement strand
GCTGCCGGACGCGTTCTCCGGCCTCGGCCCGGAGATGAAGTCCACCGGCGAGGTGCTGGGCATCGGCAAGGACCTGAACGAGGCGCTTTTCAAAGGGATGCGCTCGGCGGGACTGCTCCTGCCGTCGTCCCTCCGCCGCGAGGGAGTCGGATTCTTCATCCACGCCGGTGAGAACGACGTCCACGACGTCATAGATCTTTCAAAAAAGCTGTACGACCTGCGCTTCACGCTCTGGGCGACGGCGGAGACCGCGGAGGTCATTTCCCGCCTCGGCATCGACGTGAACGTCGTCGGCGACGTGCGCGCCGACCTGCCGGATCTGCTGAAGGAGGGGAAGATAAGCTACGTCGTTTACACCTCCTCGGCGGACGGGGAGAGCGTCGGCGACTTCATCTACCTCCATCAGATCGCCATCCCGCTGTCGGTGCCCTGCATCACGTCTCTCGACACGGCGGGGGCGCTGGCCGACATCATCGCCAGCCGCTACGCGGAGCACAACACGGAGCTGGTGAACATCAAGGAAATGAGGCGCGAGCGCTCGAAGCTCGCTTTCTCGAAAATGGTCGCCACAGGCGCGGATTATATCGTCATCGACAACCGGGACGGTTCCATCACCTGCCCCGAGTCCCTCTGCATTCGCCTCTGCGACCGCCACCGGGGCGTGGGAGGCTACGGCATCGCGCTGATCGAGGAGCCCACCGTGCCCGGAGCCCACGTGAGGATGCGCCTCTTCAACCGGGACGGAAGCGAGGGAGTCATCGCCGGGACGGGCATCCGCTCCGTGGCGAAGTACGTCTACGACCGGGGCATCGCCCGTGAGAGCGTGATAAACGTCGAGACCGAGGCGGGGATCCGCCCCGTGACGGTCTACACCTCCGACTCCCGGGTCACCATGGCGGGCGTCGACATGGGCGAGGCGACGCTGGAGACGAAAAAGATCCCCTGCACGCTGCCCGAGCCCGAGATAGTCGACCGCCCGACGGCCATCGGCGGCGGCGAGTACCGGATCACCTGCGTCTCCGTGGGCAACCCCCACTGCGTGGTGTTCCTGCCGCGGCTCGACGAGCTGGATCTCGAGCGGATCGGTCCGAAATTCGAGAACGACCCCATCTTTCCGGAGCGGGTCAATACCGAATTCGTCCGGGTGGTGGACCCCACCACTCTCCGGATGAGAGTGTGGGAGCGCGGCAACGGCGAGACCTTCGCCTGCGGCACCGGCGCCTGCGCGGCGGTGGTGGCGGCGGTGAGGAACGGATTCTGCTCCGAGGGGGAGGAGATCACCGTGAAGGTCATCGGCGGCGACCTGCTTGTGAAATACGAGGGCGGCAGAGTCACCCTCACCGGCGACGCGTCGCTCGCCTTCGACGGCGTGACGGAGTACTGATCGAAGGATGATCGTAAACCCGCCGTTTTGCTCCGACTGCCCCGCAGGGCGCCGGAGTAAAACGGCGGTTTTTTGCTTTTTGCGCCTCATTTGTGAAAAAAACCGTGAATATTTGTTTTGATTTCATACATTTTCCGCGGACGGAGAGGCGTTTTTTTTGCATTTTAATGTTGACAATTGTTGAATAATGTGTTAGTATACTTATATCATGCGCTTTTTGTTGTTTCGGACGCCGGGAGGCTGTTTTCCGGGAGGCGTATGAAGCCCGAAACCCTTGCGGGAGTAAGGGAAAACGCATTTTTTTCGTAATTTGGATTTTCCCCTGCGACAATGCGCCGCGCCGCGATCACGACGCGGTCTGACGGAACAAAAGATAATAAAATGTTAAGTCGGTGTGCGCTTTGCGGCAGATGTATACGGAAATTGTTGAAAGGAAGCAAAATGAGAAGCTTGTTCGGTAATCTGAAAAGAAAACTGAATAGTGACAGATCATGGGGAAGGTGCGCCATCTCGCTGTTTCTTGCGGCGCTGATGCTGTTCTCCACGCTTTCGTCCGTTGTTTTCGCCGAGTCCTACGAGTCTGGAACCGACACGTCGTTTGAAACGTTGTTCGACGTCCCCGCCGACACAGCGGCGCCCGATACGGCGGCGCCCGATACGACGGCGCCCGATACGACGGCGCCCGACACTGTGGCGCCCGATACTGTGGCGCCTGACACGACAGCGCCCGATACGACGTCGCCCGATACGACGGCGCCCGATACGACGTCGCCCGAGACCGAACCGGATCCCGCCGGACCGGTACCTGTGGAGTGGACCGTCGACATCGACGGCTCCGAGTACGCGGTGATCTCCGGCGTGCTACCGGAGGACGGCTCCGCTACGGTTGAACCCACGGCGATCCCGCGGGGCTCCGAGACTACTTTTTCCGCCTACGATCTCACCGTCTACGACGGAGAGGGCGAGGTATACGATTCCGACGACGCGGTGTCCGTGGAGCTCCACAGCGAGAAGATCGCAGAGACTCTTGCGGTGGGGAACTCCGTCGGCGTTCTCGAGAAGAACAGGTACGGCTATTTCCAGTCCGCCGAGACGGTCTCGGTCTGCGGCGACTCCGTCAAGTTCCTCGCGAACGAGAACTCTACATATTATTTATACGCCAATCAGCTTGTCAAGACGCTTGTGGCGTCCGACGGCAACACGTACAGGATCACCGTTCTGTATGACAACGATTCCGGCTTCCCGGAGGACGCGGTGATCCGCGCCGAAGAAGTCTCTCTGGACTCCGAGGGCTACGTGACGTATCTGGAGAACACCGCCGCCACACTGGGCGTTGACCTCTCCACGCTGACTTATAACAGACTGTTCGATATCGCGATAGTCGACGTCGCGGGTACGGAGTACCAGCCGAACGACAGCGTCCGCGTCACCGTGGAGCTGATGGAGAACGAAGCGGGATCCGTGGCGGATCTCCGCGTGGTCCACTTCGGCGGAGAAGACGACCCGGAGGAGCTTGAGGCGTCCACCGCGGGCAACTCTGTCACCTTCGAGACGAACGGATTCTCTATATTCTCGTTCAACGACACATCTCTCGCGAGCCGCGTCGTCAACGCCGTTTTCGGCGACCGCAAGCTTTACGAGAATGACGATATCGTCCTCACCGGACGGATGCCGCTGTTCGGCACGGTGGAGGCTACCCCCGTTTCCGTGCAGATCGACGGCCGCGACGCGCTCATCGCGTACGATATCAAGATCTACGCCAATAGTATAATGAAGCTTCTCGGCATACCGTGGCAGCCCTCCGAGGGAGCCGTTCAGGTAACCGTGAAGAGCGACGTTTTTGCCGACGCCGACGGCGTCCTCAGCGTGTACCACATGCAGGACGAGCAGTCGGAGCCGGAG
>CACXCL010000037.1 GCA_902766115.1 uncultured Ruminococcus sp. | reverse complement strand
GTGCTGAAAAGTCAATACACCGAGCCGGAATATCCGCTCGTCGACAAAGCCGATGTATACGTCGCCGTTGACGGCGACGACGCGAACACCGGTACGTTTGACGCGCCGGTTGCCTCCTTTAACCGCGCTGTCGAGCTCGTCCGCGGGATCAAGCAGACGAAAACCTCCGGCGATATCGTCGTGGCGTTCAAAGCCGGCGACTACGGACCGCTGTCCGTCGAACTCACCGCAGAGGACTCCGGCACGCCGGAGCAGAGGATCATCTACTGCAAATACGGCGACGGGCCCGTTTCATTCGCCGGGGGAGTGACTGTAAAAGCCGATGATTTCGAGCCCCTGAGCGACGCAGAGGAAGAATATTTCAATCCGCAGAATAAGGATCGCATCCGCAGGATAGATCTTGACGAGATCCTCCCGTATGTTCCGGAACCCGGGGAGTTCGTTTTGTTCGACGATGAGATGCACTGCGTCGAGGCGCGCCTCCCCAACAGGTATTCCGACGGGACGGACGCTCTGTTTTCCGGCGCGACTTCGAACGACTACGCGTCTCTCAGGCTCACGAACCCGGTCTTTATTCGCAGATTTGAGCAGTACGACGCAAAAGCTTATGAAACGATGAAGATCTACGGATATATCATCCGCGGATACAGAAAAGACACCTTCAGGGTGAGCGGATATGACCCGCAAAGCAAGGTCATCTCCATACTTGACTGGTACACCTCCGAATTCGGGCAAATGCGCCCCGACTGGAACGGCGTGAACGGGGACGGCATCGAATTCTGCGTCACAAACGTCTCCTACGAGCTTGACGCGGCGCACGAGTACTGGATAGACCCCGAAACGAACGTGATGTACGTGTACGATCCCGCGGGAGAATACCGTATCCCTCTCGGATACGGCGAAAAAAAGATACGCGGAGAGGATTACTACGCCGGGATCGGGCTCAGCCATATTGCGAAGGAATACTGCTGTATGATCGACCTCGACCGCGTCGGATACGTTACCTTCCGCGGGCTCGACTTTGAGAACGCGGCGGGCGGATTCATCTTCGCGTACCGGACGGCGGGGATCGTCATCGACGACTGCTCGTTCCGTTATTCCACCGGTCACTTCGCGGTGATGTTCGAGTATTCCCTCGACGGAGAACCCCTTGCGCCGGTCATTAAAAACTCTGATTTCGACCTCTCGCTGGGCGCCTCCGTCGTGATCCACGACGAGGCCAGCGGGCCGGACAGATATGTAAACAGGACCGACGCCGTCGTCGACAACTGCCGGGTGGCGCGCGCCAATCTGACGCTCGATATTTACGGCGCGGTCGTGTTCTTTGACGCGTCCGGCGGCACCGTCTCACACTGCCTTTTCGAGGACTGCAGCCGGTGCGCCGTGACCTATCAGGCGTCCTACGATATCCTGATCGAGTACAATGATTTTGCCGGCGCCATGCGCAATTCCGAGGACGGCGGAGTCGTATACACCTGGGGAAATCAGGACGGCAACTGCGTCATAAAGAACAACCTTTTCCGCGAGGTCGCCGCGTCGACGGGAGCCGGGTCCTTCTCCTTCTACTGCGACGACGGGGACAGCGGCACCGATATGAGGAACAACCTGTTCTTCGGTGAGTCGCGGATAGTGCTCGCGGGAGCGGGACGTGATAATTATGTTCGCGACAATATCTATATCATGGACTCAAAACTGGATATCCAGTCGTATACGGCAAGCATAAAGGAAATAGGAGAGGCGGCGCACGACAGCTGGCCGATCAATCTCCATGAGGCGCGATGGGCAAAGGTCCGCGAATACTGCGAGACGGTCCCGGGCTACAGGGAGGCGCTGGAGGCGCGCCGTCCCACCTTCCGGGATATGTCATTCGATTACGCCGACGTCGGCGAAAAGTTCTTCTTCCTTGCGCCTGCCAATACCGTCAGCGGAAACGTTTACTTCAACGACGACGGGCAAAAGGACGTCTCCTTCGGGCTGGACGTCAACGATTACGCCACGATCGAGAACAACCGGGCGTTCGCGCTTTCCGAGAATCCCATTTTCGTGAACCCGACACTCGGCGACTACCGGATCAGGGAGGGCGCCGACTTCCCGGATATAGAATTTGAGAAGATAGGAAGATACTAAGCGAAAAAGCCCGCTTTGGCGGGCTTTTTCTCAATGGAAAATGGAAAATGGAAAATGGAAAGTGGAATATTGAAACCGGCGGCATATAAGCCTTCCCCCTGGAGGGAAGCGAAGCGGCGACGCGGTAGTG
>CACXCL010000036.1 GCA_902766115.1 uncultured Ruminococcus sp. | reverse complement strand
ATTCAGTTATGATCGCCTGACGGCGAGTTTTGAGTTATGATTTGCTTCGCAAAGTTATGAGTTGCCTTCGGCAACGTTGACTTCGCCGGGCGATCATATCATAACGTTCCGCACGGCGGAACTCATAACTTTCGCCGCATGGCGAAATCATAACTGATAACTGATAACTAAAAACCGGCTGACTCGTCGGTCAGCCGTTTTTTGTCGCTGTCTGACACTGCCTGTCGGTACGTGGGGATAGTTTCCGGTTTGTCTTGATTTTGCGAGGGGATTGGTTTATAATTGTGGGAGGAGAATTTGGATGAAGGAGAAAACAGATTTGAGAAAAAGAATATTTGAGATAATCGAGAAATCCGACGGAAACGACCGTTTGAGTACCGTCTACGATTTTTCAATGATAGTCGTTATCATTATCAGTCTTATTCCGCTTGCCTTCAAATCCGAAAACACGGTTTTCTATATTTTCGATAAGATTTCAGTCGCAATTTTCATTGTTGATTACATACTTCGTTGGGTAACGGCAGATTACAAATTTGAAAAAGCAGGCCCGGTTTCATTTATCCGGTACCCATTTTCACCTATGGCGATCGTGGACCTGATTTCAATTCTCCCCTCTCTCACTTTTGTAAGCAGCGGATTCAAGGTACTTCGCGTGCTCCGTATGATAAGAGCTTTGAGAGTGTTTCGTGTTTTTAAAGCGGTCAGATACTCCAGATCATTTGAGATCATAGGGAATGTTCTACGCTCATCAAAAAGAACGTTGTTAGCAGTAGGGGCATTGGCAGTAGGATATATTATGGTCTCTGCGCTTGTCGTTTTCAACGTCGAACCTGATTCATTCTCCAGTTTCTTTGATGCGGTTTATTGGGCAACAGTTTCGCTGACAACCGTCGGTTACGGAGACATTTATCCTGTGACAACTATCGGACGTATCATCACCATGTTTTCTTCTATTTTCGGCATAGCGATTGTGGCACTCCCCGCAGGTATCATTACGGCCGGATACATGAACGAAATAAGAAAAGAGCATGATTCCGACCAGGGTGATAACAAAGACAAATAATAATCATTTTCAAAAAGGAGGTCGCGTATGTCAGAGCCTAAATACCGCGCGGTGATATGGGACTGGAACGGCACCCTCGCCGACGATTTTCAGGCGTCGCTCATGACCTCCAACGAGATCCTGGCGCGCCACGGCGCGGGACCCATCACAAAAGAACAGTACTACTCGTTCATGGGATACCCCATCAGCAAATTCTGGGAGAATCTGTTCGATCTCAGCGTACTGCCCATGGACGAGATCGGGCGCGAATATTACGAGATATACCCCACTTTTTTCAGCGGCCTCAGCGACGGCGCGGAGGACCTTCTGCGCCGGCTCAACGGAGCCGGAGTGTGCCAGGCGATCCTCTCCTCCGCGCACCGGAGCATGATCGACGATAACCTCTCGGATTTCGGCATCGCCAAGTATTTCGACGCGGTGCTCACCGCCGACGATCTGCTGGCGGGGAGCAAGACGGAGCGCGGCAAAAGGTGGCTCAGCGCTCAGCCCTTCCCTCCCCGGGAAGTTGTCGTGATCGGCGACACGCTGAACGACTTCGACGCCGCCCGGGAGATGGGCACCGACTGCGTCCTCTGCGCCTTCGGCCACCAGAGCGAGGCCGACCTCCGCTCCTGCGGAGTGCCCGTAGCGCGGGAGTTCCGGGAACTGGAAGGTTTTTTATTCTTATAACGAGGCGGACGCCGGGCGGACGCCGGAAAGACGGCAAAAATGAAACTGAAGCTCGATCTTCATATACACTCGGAGCTGTCGCAGGACGGCAGGATGACCGTCGGCGAGATCGTCGGTACGGCGCGCGCCGCCGGTCTCGACGGCGTGGCGGTGTGCGACCACGACGAGCTCGCCCCCGTCGTGGACGGTCTGCCGGATGGGTTCGTCTACGTCCGGGGAGAGGAGTTCTCCACGGAGTACGGACACCTGCTGGGGCTGTTCCTCAGCAGTCAGGTCAAGTCACATGATTTTGACGGTATCGTCCGGGAGGTCCGGGAGCAGGGCGGGATCCTCGTGCTGGCGCACCCGTTCGAGCGGCATACCGATCCCGGGAGGTTCGCCGCCATCGCGGGCAAGCTGGACGGGATCGAGGTCAAAAACGGCCGGGCGAACAGAAAAAACCGCCGCGCCAACGAAATGGCTGCGGAGTTTGCGAAAAAAACGGGGCTTCCCTCCTTCGCAGGCAGCGACGCGCACCTGCCGCGGGAGATCGGGAACTGCTTTGTGACGGTGGATGTCGACGAGCCCACCGCGGAGGCGGTAAAGGCCGCGCTTCTCCGTCAGGGAAACGAGGTCACGGGCCGCGACGGAAAGCAGATCGACGTGGCGCGGAGTCAGTGGACGAAGCTCAAAAAAACGGGCGGCGGGGTCGCAAAGAAAATGAAATGGGCGGCTTTCGCCCTAAAATGCGCCGCGGGAGATCTGTTCCGGAAATAATGAATTGCCGCGTCGCGGCATGAATCGTACCTTCGGTACATGAATTGCGCCTTTCGGCGCATTGACAGGAGAAAAACGATGTCACTTCTCGTAAAAATCGGCAAAAAAGGCAAGAAAATACTTAAAAAATTCATGTCGCCGGAGGTGCGGCGCGTGTCCTACACCCGTCGGATCGAGCGGGTGAAGACGGACCGCCGTATCGTGGCGATGACTTTCGACGACGGCCCCATGGACATGCCGGCGTCGCCGGACCTCTTCGGCGGGAAGTCACTCACCGACGTGATCCTCGACACGCTCAGCGAGTTCGGCGCTCACGGCACCTTCGACGTGATCGGCGACACCTCGGAAAACTATCCCGACAAAGCCGGACGGTCCGGCTCCCCCGCCTGGGGAGGGGTGCGGTTCGACCACTACCCCGATATTTCGGCGGACGACAAAGGCGGCGCCGTCCACAACGACCGGTTGATCCGCAGGATGCTGGACGAGGGACACCAGATCACCAATCACGGCTATCGCCACGTCCTGTTCGGAAAAAAGCCGTTCGTCTACGGGAAAAGAGTTTATCTCGGCTCCTTCGAGGGCGCGGTGGAGGATCTGACGAGGCTCCACACGCTGATGAAAGAGAAATACGGATATGAAATGATAATGGCGAGGCCGCCCCACTACGTCGACAAGGTGGAGAACGGACTCACCGCCTACGACGTGTACGACAGAATGGGCTACCTCTACATGGCGGCGTCCTTCGACGGCGCCGGGTGGCTGCCGTCGGCGAATCCCGATCAGAACGCCGCCTACGAGGCGGAGGTCAGGGCGATGGCGGAGCCCGTCAGGGAGGCGCTCCTGCGCGATCCCGACTTCTTCCGGGGGCAGATCATCTTCCAGAAGGACGGATACAACATGGCAAGGCGCACTCCGGTGGCGACGGGGCTCCGGGAACAGCTGAAGCTGCTGACGGAGCACGGCTACACCGTGGTGACGGTGGAGGAGCTGATGCGCGAGTCGCCTTTTGCGGACGTGGGGCGCGACGATCCCGATTTCGAACTGTTCGCCGCTCTCGAAAAAGAGCGCGCCGTGGTTTTTTCCGACAACACGCTCCGTCCGGATCAGGTAATGACCGTCGGCGAGCTCGCCATGCTGCTCGCGCCGAAGGAAGAGGTCCTGAGGCGCCGCGTGGAGGCGGCGAAACGCGGAGAAAAGGCAACTGTCTACACCGGCGCTCTCGCCTGGTGCTGCGAGCGCGGTCTCATCCCAGCGGGCGCCGGGGAGAACGATCCCGCGGCTGCCCTGCCGGAAGAGCTGTTCAATAAAACGGACGATCTATCGCGCCGGGGCGCGATGAAGGCGATGAAATAAAAACCGGAATAAAAAGGAGGGAGGACCGATGAAAACCGTGGTCCTGACAGACGGAAAATACCGTTCGTCCATAGCTGCGGCGCGCGCTCTCGGCCGCGCCGGATACCGGGTCGTGGTCACGCAGACGAATGACGACGTGGGGGGCGCGCCGCCGGTCTTCTCGTCGGTTTTCGCCACGGGACTCCGGATCCCCGGCTCGGTGAACGATCCGGATTATCCGGAACGACTCGTCTCCGTCCTGCGGTCTTTTGAAAGGCCGGTGCTCTTCCCCGTGGGCGCGGCGACTCTCGCCGCGGTCGCAGCGAGGCGGGAACTGTTTTCGGAATTTGCCGATTTTATCGTCGCGGACCCTGACGCGCTTGACAAGCTCAACGATAAAAAAGCCGTTCACGACCGCGCGGAGTCCCTGGGGATACCCGTTCCGCGGGAGTATGACGGCGCGCCGGACCGGTTTCCCGTAATAATAAAGCCGCACTGCGGAGAGAAACTCGGGCTCAAGGCCGCGGACCGCTACACGGTGGCGAAGAACGCGGATGAATTCGAGAAAAAATACGAAAAAATGAAGGAATACGACCCTTCTCCCATAGTGCAGGAGAAGATCGCCGGCGACGGACGCGGCGCTTCCCTGCTCATCGGACGGGACGGCGAGCTCATCTCCGCGATCTGCCATCGCAGGCTGAGGGAATACCCCTCGTCGGGCGGCCCGTCCACCTGCTGCGTGACGGAGTATGACGAGGGACTCATCGATTCCGCATACCGGCTTCTCTTATCCTTCGGATTCCGCGGGATCGCCATGGTGGAGTTCAAGGGCGACGCCGTTCTGGAGGTCAACCCCAGGGTGTGGGGCACCTTTCCTCTCACGGTATTCGCCGGAAGCCGCTTCTGCGAGAACTACACCCGCGCGGCGGCGGGGGAACGGGTCGAATACGTCCCCGCCGACTATGAGATCGGCAAAAAAATGCGGTTCTTCGTGAACGATCTCGCCGCCTCCGCGGATCTCATCCGCCACGGGCGGATCAGGGCGGGATTTTCGGGACTTCTCGACGTGTTCCGGGTCGGCGAGGCGCTCAAAGACAAAGAGGACCGGACGGCGTACAAAAAATATATCAGAAGTTATTTCAAAAAACAGTCCTGATAACGGACCGAAAGGCTTGATATGAAGGTTTACTCGACGAAACAGAGAAAATCGCTTTCGGACTATCTTCTGTCTCACAGGGACGAGGAGATGACGGCGGCGGAGATCGCGGCGGCGCTCCGGGGAGAGGGGATCAGTCTCAGCGCGGTGTACCGAAATCTCGCCTCGCTTGAGGAGGAGGGGCTGGTACAGCGGATCACACGCGCCGGGGACAGGAAGATCTTTTTCCGCTTTTCCGGCGCAGAGGAGTGTCGCGAGCACATCCACCTGAGGTGCCGCAAATGCGGAAAAACTTTCCATATGGACGCCGGCACCACCGACCTGCTCGACGAGACCGTCGCGGAGAATTGCGGCTTTAAGATGGACCGCGCCGAGACCGTGATAAACGGCGTCTGCGGCGATTGTGAGAAAGCGGAACAGACAAGCAAAAAATGATACCCATCGCCGCCCGGGCAGGACGGCGAAATTTTTTGTCTCCGGGACGGATTTCTGCCTTCATACTATTGAAATCCGTTTGACGTTTGTGGTAAAATATTTCCGTATTGATAATCACGCGTTTTCCCCGGAAAACGCCGGGTAGTTTTTTAAGGAGGGCGCCACCATGATGATCGTAAACACGGATTACATCGCAGGCAAGGAATTCGAGATGCTCGGTCTTGTCAAAGGCAGCACGGTCCAGTCAAAGAACATCGGAAAGGACATAGGTTCGGGATTCAAGACCCTCATCGGAGGAGAACTCAAATCGTATACCCAGATGATGAACGAGGCGAGATTCATAGCTACGGAAAGGATGATCGAAGAGGCGGGCAAACTGGGCGCGGACGCCGTAGTCAACGTGAGGTACACCTCGTCTTCCGTCATGCAGGGAGCAGCCGAGGTCATCGCCTACGGCACAGCCGTGAAATTCGTCAACTGAACGCATAATCAGTAGTATTTTGCCGGGAAACCGGCCGGAAAGGCATGGAAACACAAATGTCAGATAATATTCGCTGCGTCGGAACCGTGTCGCGCGGTATCCGCTGTCCCATTATCCGCGAAGGAGACGATCTCGCCGCTATCGTGGCGGAAAGCGTCCTCAAGGCGGCTGAATCCGAGGGGTTCTCCCTCCGCGACAGAGATATCATAGCCGTCACCGAATCGGTAGCGGCAAGATCCCAAGGCAACTATGCCACCGTCGACGACATCGCCGCGGACGTCCGTGCAAAGCTCGGGAGCGGCACCGTCGGCGTGATCTTCCCTATCCTCTCGCGCAACCGCTTCGCCATCTGCCTCCGCGGGATCGCGAAGGGGCTGAAGAAGATCGTTCTTATGCTCAGTTATCCCTCCGACGAGGTGGGCAACGAGCTGGTCTCCCTCGACAAGCTGGACGAGGCGGGGGTCAACCCCTTCTCCGACGTCCTGACCCTTGAAAAATACAGAGAGCTGTTCGGCGTGAATCTCCATCCGTTCACCGGTGTGGATTACGTTCAGTACTACGGCGACCTGATCCGCGAGAGCGGCGCCGAGGCGGAGATCATCTTCGCCAACGACCCGCGGGCGATCCTGAAATACACGGATACCGTGCTGAACTGCGACATCCACACCCGCCGCCGCACGAAACGGCTCCTTCTCGCCGCCGGCGCGAAGGTGGTATGCGGTATGGACGAGCTGCTGACCGCCCCCGTGAACGGAAGCGGATACAACGAGAAGTTCGGTCTCCTGGGTTCGAACAAATCCACCGAGGACAAGATCAAGCTGTTCCCCCGCGACTGCGGCGGACTTGTGACTGACGTGCAGAAGCGCATCCTCGACGCCACCGGCAAAAAGGTGGAGGTAATGGTATACGGCGACGGCGCGTTCAAGGATCCTCAGGGCAAGATCTGGGAGCTGGCGGACCCTGTGGTCTCCCCGGCGTTCACCGACGGCCTCGTGGGCACCCCGAACGAGCTGAAGCTCAAGTATCTCGCCGACAACGACTACAAGGATCTCTCCGGCGACGCGCTGAAGGAAGCCATCTCCGAGAGCATTCGCAAGAAGGACTCAGACCTCGTGGGCAACATGGCGTCCCAGGGCACAACGCCCCGCCAGTACACGGATCTCATCGGCTCGCTCTGCGACCTGACGTCCGGTTCAGGCGACAAGGGCACCCCGGTGGTCCTGATCCAGGGATATTTCGACAACTATACAAACTGATAATACGAAAGGACGCATAACAATGAGCAACAGAAGACCCGAAACCATGGAAAGAATAACGACGCCCGCTCTCGCCTCGGCGTTCATCGACGAGCAGATCGCCGCCGTCCGCGAGCAGGTGGGTGACGGCAAGGTGCTCCTCGCCCTCTCCGGCGGTGTGGACTCCTCCGTCGTTGCGGCGCTCCTTATCCGCGCCATCGGCAAAAACCTCGTATGCGTTCACGTCAACCACGGTCTCCTCAGAAAAGGAGAGCCGGAACAGGTCATAAAGGTGTTCCGCGAGGAGCTGGGCGCAAATCTGATCTACGTGGACGCGGTGGACCGCTTCCTCGACAAGCTCGCCGGCGTGGCCGATCCCGAAAGGAAGCGCAAGATCATCGGCAAAGAGTTCATCGACGTCTTCGCCGAGGAGGCGAAGAAGCTCGACGGAATCGGATTCCTCGCCCAGGGCACCATCTACCCTGACATACTCGAGAGCGGTCCGGTCAAGAGCCACCACAACGTGGGCGGTCTTCCCGAGGAGCTCAACTTCGAGCTGGTGGAGCCCGTCAAGTTCCTCTACAAGGACGAGGTCCGCGTGGTGGGCAAGGAGCTGGGACTCCCAGACAACATGGTATACCGTCAGCCCTTCCCGGGACCGGGTCTCGGAGTCCGCTGCGTCGGCGCCATCACCCGGGACAGGCTTGAGGCTGTCCGCGAGAGCGACGCGATCCTCCGGGAGGAGTTCGCAAGGGCGGGACTCGAGGGCAAGGTATGGCAGTATTTCACCATCGTTCCCGATTTCAGATCCACCGGCATCACCGACGGCCTGCGCACCTACGACTGGCCCGTGGTGATCCGCGCGGTGAACACCGTGGACGCCGTGACCGCAGACGTGGCTGAGCTGGACTTTAACCTGGTCAAAAGGATCGTCGCCCGCATCACGGGCGAGGTAAAGGGCGTCAACCGCGTCCTCTGGGACGTGACGCCTAAGCCCTCCGGGACGATCGAATGGGAGTGAGCCGCGCGGAGCGCGGCAGTTATGATCGCCTGACGGCGAGTTTAGAGTTATGATTTGCTTCGCAAAGTTATGAGTCGCCTCCGGCAACGTTGACTTCGCCGGGCGAGAATATCATAACGTTCCGCGCAGCGGAATTCATAACTTTCGCCGCATGGCGAAATCATAACTGTAAACTGTAAACTGTAAACTAAAACCGGAACGTATTTTGCGTTCCGGTTTTTTCGTTGACACCGGGCCAGCGCCGTGCTACAATAAAAATACCGCCGTGACAGGGCGGAAATCCAAAAAAAGGGGTGATCTCGTATGAAAACATATCGTGTACGGAGGGCCCGCGAAAATTGACCCTCCAAATAATCAAACGGAGGATCGAAAATTGATCAGACTTATTGAAGTCAACGAAGACAACCTGCTCCGCGCCGCGTCCCTCGAGGTCGCGGAGGAGCAAAAGAAGTATCTCGACAGCCCCGTGGGGATCATCGCCCGCGGGTACGCGTACCGCAACCACCGGGCGAGAGTAATCGGGATCGAGGACGACGGCGAGCTTGTCGGCCTCGCGCTGGTGAAGGACCTGGACGAGGAGCCCGCGTGCTACGACCTGCAGCAGTTCATGATCGACGCGCGGTATCAGGGACGGGGGATCGGAACCGAGGCGCTGCGGATGATACTCGCGGAGCTCCGGCGGGAGCGGAAATACGACCGGGTGGATCTCTGCGTCAGCAAGGAGGACACCTCCGCCATCCGCGTCTACGAAAAGGTCGGTTTCACCGATACCGGCTACGTGGACGAGGGCGCGCCGGACTGCCTGAACCTCACCTTCCGGCTCGGCGAGGGGGACGGCCCGTTCTCCGACGTTCTCATCGACGATTTCACCGATCCGGTGTTCCAGGACGCTTTCATGGAATACTTTTCGGAGATCGGGATCGCCGCATATGACCGGGACGGTCTGTTCCGGGAGATGAACGACGGGATGAACGAGGCGTACATGAGGCTCGACGAAGGCGGAAACTGCGTCGGGTTCATACAGTTCTGCCCCATCACGTTCACAAGCTGGTTTTTCGAGGGGACCTGCGGCTTTATCCGCGAGTTCCGGGTCTCGCCGGAACGCCGGGGAGAAGGCCACGGCACCTCCCTCCTCCGCCTTACTGAGGGACGGTTCCGGGAAAAGGGGTACGGCGCGGCGGTCCTGACCACGGACTCCGCGGAGGACTTCTACCTCGCCCGCGGGTACAAAAAGGCTCCCGGGATCCGGGCGAAAAACGGGGACCGCGTGTTCGTGAAACAGTTATGAGACGACCGTAAACCCGGGGCGCTGTCGGCGCGGCGTGATAAGGATGCTTTTGATATATATCTATGCCGCGCCGAAATGAAGTCGCCCGCAAGCGGGCTAATGAAGGAATGAAGACGCTTCGCTGATGAAGTCGCTCCTGCGGGGCAGATTTAATGAACACGGCGACTTCGCTTCACTCGTGAGCGAAGCGAACGTCTTCATTAGTGCGTCAGCACGTCTTCATTATTCCGGCCGAACAGAAAAAGCAGACTGATTTTGATTTTCAGTCTGCTTTCATTTTTTAGGGCTCGCTTAATCACCACGCAAACATGAGGTGAAAAACATCCTTATCTCGCCGCGCCGACCGCGTTCCGGTTTTTTTTAAAACCGCTTGACAAGCGCAGACTACTGTGATAGTATAGACTATAGCAATAGTCTATACGGAGGCATCTCTATGAAAGAAAAGCTTTTTGACAGCGAGGCGAAGCTGATGAGGATAATCTGGGACAAGGGTCCCGTAAGCGCCAAGGACGTGAGCCTTATCGCCGCGGAAACGATCGGATGGAACAAGAACACCACCTACACGGTGCTCAAAAAACTGTGTGCGAAGGGCTTCATCAGGCGGGACGACCCGGGATTCATCTGCACCGCCCTCATCACCGAGGATGAGGAAAAGAAGACCGAGGTCCGCTCCCTGATCGACAAGATCTTCGGCGGATCGAAACGCGCGCTGTTCTCCGCCCTGCTGGAGGACGAGGAGCTTACCGACGAGGAGATAAGAGAACTGCGCGATATGATCGAAAAAAGGTGATATCATGATAGGCAGGATCTTTTACTGGGTGCTCAACATGAGCATCACCGCCACGGTCACGGGGCTCGTGGTACTGGCGGTGCGGTCCGTGAGGGCCGTCCCGCGGCGGGTGGCGGTCTTTCTGTGGACCGTCCCGCTCATCAGGATGTGCCTTCCCTTCGGCATCGGGAACCGGTACAGCCTCATGAGTCTGATCTCGCGGTTCACCACCAAAACCGTCATCGTGGCGCGACCGCTGTCCAAAGTGAAAGTATCCATGACAAACAGCATGGAATTGGCAGACGAATATTTCCCCCTGACCTTCAAAAGTCCCGTGCTCGACAAGTTATTCGTCGTGTCCGGGATCGTGTGGGTCGCCGCAGCCGCGGTGATACTCGCCGTGATCGGCGCCCTGTACGTCGCCTCCCTGCGGAAAACGAAATCTGCCCGTCACAAGGGCGGGAACGTGTGGACGTCCGGAGAGATACAGACCCCCGCGGTCTACGGGATCATAAAGCCGAAGATCGTCCTGCCGGACAGCCTCGGAGAACATGACAAAAGATACGTCGTCATGCACGAGGCGATCCACGCAAGGCGCGGCGACAACCTGTGGCGGCTGATCGGATTCGTCACGGCGGCGATCCACTGGTTCAACCCCATGTCGTGGGTCTTTCTGAAGTTCTTTCTCACGGATCTGGAGCTCGCCTGCGACGAGGCGGCGGCGGCGCGGCTCGACGAGGGGGAGCGGAAGGAATACGCCGCGGCTCTGCTGAGGTGCGCCGCGGGCGGGGACGTTTTCGCCTCGGCGTTCGGCGGGGCGAAGCTGAAGCCCCGGATCAGGAGCATTCTGTCCTTTAAGAAAATGACCGTTTTGTCAGCGGCGTTTTTCGCGCTGCTGGCGGCGGCGATCGTAATCCTGCTCGTCACAAACGCGGGATGAAAGGAGAAAACATGAAAAGGATCGTAATATTGGCGCTGGCGATGGCGCTTATCCTGCCGCTTATCTCATGCGCCGGGAACAAGGACAAAGAAACCAGCGGAAAAGAGTCCGGAGCGGAAACGGAGACCGAAACGGGGCCCGAAGCCGTCACGCTGAGGAGCGGACTCTACTACCCCGACGGTGCGAACCTTGAGGAATTTCCGATTCCTTATATTGAGATCGACATGGAAAACATGACGTGGAGCAGCGGCGGCTCGCTCTATATGTCCTACGCCGTTCTGGGAACTATCACCGTAAAGCCGGTGAAGACAATCGTCAATAGCAAGGATACAATAATAAAAGAAGTCGAGTTCTTCGTCCTTGAAAATGACAACGGCGTCCGAGTCGAGATTTGTCCACATTCGGGATCGATGTTCACAGTGATGAGCATCGAAGGAGAGGAAAACGTCCAGTTGTTACCGAAGGTGGGCGACGTCTTCATCCTGAACGACCTCTCACTTCACTTGACCGGGCGGACCTACGACAGCAAAGAGGAATTTGACAAATATCGCTGGTCCGGAAGCGACATGGATCCCCGCGACGTTCTCTTCCGCGACGTCTTCTGCGACGCGGAGGACCTGCTCGAGATCTGCAGGGAGATTCCCGTGCTGGTGGCAGGGGCAGAAAAAGGCGGGCGCGCCCTGTGGGACGATTTTTGTGAAAAAACATCACGGGGAGAGGCGGCGACGATCCTTATCGCTTACTTCTACAGACCCGAATACGGACCGGACGGTCCCTATACCGAGGGAGAGGCGCCTCTCATGGCGGAGCTGAGCCGGATCGAATACGACGGGAAGGTATTT
>CACXCL010000035.1 GCA_902766115.1 uncultured Ruminococcus sp. | reverse complement strand
CTTTCACAAAATCGTTCCGGGGCGGGCGCGTCCGTCTGCCCCTCTGACAATAAACTCGTAAAACACACCGGAAAAGTCACGTTTTTTAAAAAAGTTTCGCGGCGAGGTGAATTCGCCGCGATCAATTCTATCTCGGCGGCCTCTGCCGCCGCGGGCGCCACGCCCGCCGGCGCGGATATATTCTATAACAAATCTTCATTTTTTGCAAACATCACTTTTCCCCGACGTTTGGCACACAAATGTCCCGCCTCTGCGGATATGCGACAAAAATCGGCTGAAATAAGGATCGCTTTTCCTTACTTCAGCCGTTTTTTGCGTAGGATCATTCAGTCACAGCGGGTCAGGGGCCTGATAACCTGCCGGGTTTCAGTACCCGAGGAAAAGCTCGTCTACGCCGCAGAACATTGCGTCGATCTCGTATTCGGTCTTGTCCTCGTAGGTCTTCGGAGTGCCGTCCTCGTCGTAAAGCACGTCCAGGTCGTAGTCGTACCGCACGATGGGCGCCGGAGGCTGGTCGTCGGGGTCGTCGCCAGGCATGAACGGCGGGATGCTCTCCTGATATTCCTTGTCCTGCTTCGCCCAGTATTCCTCGAAGAACGAACGGGGCACGTCGAACCGCTTTACGAGACCGAGGACGCCGAGACGGTTCGGGCCGAATAGAGAAACATGCTGATCTTCTTCGGTTTCCGCAAATTCTTCTTTGAGAACGGTTTTGAGTTGCTCAAAATCATCCATTTTCTTTTTTTCTTTTACTCTCGATTCGAGATCTCTGTAAAAATCATCGGTTATAGCAGAGTCCTCGGAATAAATAACATCTGGATTATAATCAAACTCATTGAAGCGCCGGCATGTTTCCACAAAAACGTCTCGAGGTATATCAAACCTTTCTACAAAAGCACGTATTGTATAATCTTCATACGGACAGTCAGATGAGGTGTTGTTTCCGGGTGAACTGATCGATTTTTCCCATGTGAGATAATCTTCTTCCGAAACACCCGTCTCGCTCAGATATTCTTTGAAAGTATAGTAGGGGAGACTGTGGTACCCTTCAAAATGAACGGTGCATAGATTTGATCCCCCTATCGGTGGAGGATCCACCGGAACTGTATTTGTCGGTTCCGGATCTGCATGAGTAGTATTTGTCGGCGGTGTCGGCTCCGTTTCGCGGGGGTCAGTCTGTTTCGGTTCGTCGGTCAACGGTTCTGTCCCGAATTCTGTTTCACTCTCGCTTTCGATAGGAATGCCTGCCGGTGGCGTTGTGCCTCTCCCCTTTATCATGGCGGGGATCATAAACGCCGTCGCGCCGACCACCGCCGCCACGGCGGCGGCGATAAGGGTACGCCTCAGGACGATGCCTCTTCTGCGGACAGGGCTGCAGTCGCCGGCGGCCTGCTCCGCTTCTTCAATATATTTTTCATCTATCAGTCCCATTTCGTCACAAAGCTTTTCGGATTTTTTCATACGAATATCCCCTCCTTTTCCAGCTTTTCACGCAGTTTTTTCCTCATCCTCATGAGGATCATCTTTATCTTCCCTTCGGAATATCCCGTCATCGCGGCGATGTCCGGAACGGTGTCCATATGCCAGTATCTGCGGACGAAGATCACCCTTTTCGTGCGGCTCTCGCCGGACAAAAACTCGTTAATCACCCGGGCGGCCTCCCCCTCCTCCGCCAGATCCTCCGCGATGCCGTCCCCGCCGGGGATGCATTCCTCCAGCTCCCCGAGGGACAAGAGGGCCACTCCGCCGCCCCTTTTCGCGGCGGTGTTCCGGCGGAACCGCTTGAGCGAGACGTTCCTGGTGAGCCGCGCCAGATACGGCCCCAGCTTCTCCGGCTCGTGAGGCGGGATGCTGTTCCAGGCGGCGAGAAGCGCGTCGCTGACGCACTCCTCCGCGTCGCTCTCGTTCCCGACCACGTTCCGCGCAAGGCGGCCCATCATCCGGCCGTATTTTTCGCCCGCCTTCCGGATGGCGCCCTCGTCTCTCCCGAGAAATAATCTCACGATACCGACGTCATCCATGTGCACCTGAACGTCCGTCCTGTCGTCCATAGACTGTCCTCCCTTCACAGAATGAGCGGACGGAGGCGCGTCCGCCTCCCGTTCCCCTCTGACAATAAACTACCGAAAAAATGGCGAAAGTAACGCCCGGATCAAAAAAACCGGGCGCTTCAGGATGAAACGCCCGTTATTCTTCGCCACATTTCCGTATTTCTCCCGCAAGTT
>CACXCL010000034.1 GCA_902766115.1 uncultured Ruminococcus sp. | reverse complement strand
GGACTACATAGACGAGAAGTTGCAACAAACGTGGTCTCCGGAGCAGATATCAAAGACGCCGTGCGAATTAAAGATGCCGTCGTTCAAAACGATATATCGCTGGATAGACGATGGGTATCTGAAATCGACGCTGAAAAACCTCCGGAGAAAAGGAAAGACCAGGAAGCGGCTGGGACACGGGGGCAGGTTTACAACGGGAAAGTCGATCAGGAAAAGAGACAAAAGCGTCTACAAAAGACAGGAGTTCGGTCATTGGGAAGCTGATACGGTGTTAAGCGGTCAAGGCAAATCAAAAGTATGTTTCGCCACCCTTGCAGAAAGAAAAACAAGATACTATATTGCAATTAAGATACCTGACAGGACGGGAAAGTCAATGGCTGACGCCATGATTAAAGCGTTATCAGAATTGCCCGAAGGAGCTGTTAAAAGCATTACGTGCGACCGCGGCAGCGAGTTCTCGGATTGGAGGCGAATAGAGGATGAGCTGCACTGTAATATGTATTTCGCCGATCCGTATTGCGCTTGGCAAAAAGGCACTAATGAAAATCTGAACGGATTACTTCGTGAATTCTATCCCAAGGGAAGAAACCTCGCAAGAGTGAACCCCGCGACGCTAAAAAAGAACCTGGCGTTGATCAACGCCAGGCCCAAAAAGGTGCTCGGTTTCAAAAAACCAGTCGATTTGTTTGATGATTCAATTCAAAATCTGTTGCACTTCACTTGACAATTCATTAAAACCGGCGGATGATGGGATAAAAAGATTTTGATTATACAAAAATAGCAGATACAGTCTCATAATCATTTTGAGACTTACAAGATTTTCAGTTTACCGCTTCGAGTTTTTGTCGCCCTTTCTCTTCCCTTTGCAGAGCAAAGGATTGAAGTGCAAGGGCAACGGCGGAAAGAAAAACAGGCAAGGGGGCGAGAAAACCCTTCATTCCCTCGGACGAACCGGAGCAGAGCTCCGACAACCACTACGGAGAGGCAGTACGAAAGGGTTTGGGCACTTCTCCCCTGTTGCGGTGCCCGCAAACAGGCGATTGTCCCGCAAAATCGCTCGGGAACTGCCTGTTTGCCCGAAAAACGGCAAAGCCGTTTTTCCGAAGAATATGCGCTCGCTTGCGTTTTTCGACCGCTGCCACTCGAGCAAACAGGCGATTGTCCCGCAAAACCGCTCGGGAACTGCCTGTTTGCCCGAAAACAGGCGATAAACGCCGTTTTTCCTAAGTTTATCCTACTGCCCCGGCAGCGCGGCGGTGGGTTTGCACCCCTCCGCGCGCCAAACCGGGCGATATGCCGTCCCTGCGGGACGGCTCGATATATTTCCCGCCTCCGGCGGAAAATTCGATATATCGCCTGACGGCGATGCGATATTCACCGCTCCGCGGTGAGAGCCCTTTATACTCGCCGCTATGCGGCGAGTATAAAGGGGAGACCTCCCGCGCGGCGCGGGATCCTCCCCTCGTGTTATTGCCGGTCACACCCGCGCGTCATCTCACGAACAGCTTTGAGATAAAGAATGCGGGGATGAGCCACACCGCCTGGTATGCCGCCACGAACAGCGAGTTCAGGTGGCTGAGTCCGCCGGTGACGGACACCAGCAGTACGATTATCCCGCCGATGATGGACGAGACGATACCCAGCGCAACGCAGTCGCGTTTCGTCCTGACCGTATTGTCGCAGCAGGGGATGATCTGGAGGAGCGATTTCGGGGACCCGCTCGCCACGAGACCGCTGTCCGCTCTCTCGGAGACGGAGTCCACTTCGCTTTCTTCTCTGTATCTCACCACCTTCACCGGCGGATCCTTCAGATCCGTCTTGGAGGCGATCATTTCCTCGTTGATGTTCGGGTCGAAGGTGCGGACGCACATATACATGCCGCTGTCGCTGAACTGCTTCAGCACGGGCTCGATATCCGTGTCCAGGTCGTATTTGATGTACAGCTTTGACACCAGCTTGTCTTCGCGGACCATGTACATGATACTCATCTCGTCGGAGAAATCCACGTCGTCCACCGCCACTTCCTCGGGGATGGGCGCGCCGCGCCGTCTCAGCTCCTCGTACTCGCCGAACAGGATGTTCACCCCGTCAACGACGGTGGCGAGATATCCTTTGTCCGCGTCGACGATCTCCACGCTCCCGGACTTTGACATATCCATTGTGGCGATCTCGAAGATATCGGCGAGGGGGCCGCCGGCGTGAGCGAACACGCTTGCGGCGTAGTAGAGCACGCGGTCGATCCTCGCGTTGTTGTAGATGCGGATGTTCTGCACCTTGACGCCCACGGAGGGGAAGATGTTGTCGTCGTCGAAGGCGACCACGGACGCGCCGGCGTACTCGTCCAGGGACACGTCGCCGACGATGGCGCTGTCATAAGACTTCGCCACTCTCGCGGCGCGGAAGAAGGGATAACTGAACGTGAAGAACGCCGAGATCGGCACCAGCGTGATGATGATGAGCAGGGCGACGGTGAACGCGCCTCTCACGGAATGGGAGTTTATCAGGACGTACCCTCCGGCGAGAACGGCGAGAGCCGCGGCGACGCCGATTATCGACACGATGAAAGTGTTTTTTGCGGGATCGGGGGTCCTCATCCGCGTGAAGAAGGATTCCACGAATCCGGTCTTTTCTATTTTCATGATCTCGCAGGGCTCGCCGTCCTCGTCCTCGAAGACGTCCTCGTCGTTGAGGAGCTCGCCCTCGGGCATACGGCGCATGACGTACTTTTCGCGCCTGGAGCCGGAGACGAAGAAGGTGGTCATTTCGCGCTTGTTGTCAAGGCGCGCGCAGAAGATCGCCATGGTCACCGCCAGAGCGGCGACGGCGTTGTAGAGCACCGGTTCGTTGCGGGATTCCGCGACGAGCGCCATGACGGCGGAATAGACCGTGCAGGACGCCACGAATAACCCGGTGAGAGACAGGGCGCCGGGGTTCCCGAGGAACATCCTCCTGATCCCGGTCTTGATCTCCTTGAAACCGATGAGACAGACGACGAACAGGAGCTGCAGGCTGACCATTATGTAGACCACGGGGTACGCCGAGGGGTCGAGGACCCCGGAGAACTGCTTTGCGCTCCCCGTGAAGAGCTTCGTCACGGTGGGGATGTTCTCGTATATGAGAAGTATCGCGGTGAAGATCAGCGACAGCAGGAGCTTTACGTTATAGATCTTCGCCCTCCTGCGGTATCCCGCGGCGATGGTCTTCGCCTGCATGGGATCGGTGAATTCCGGGCAGTCAAGCTTCACGGGCTTGCCGGCGCGTTTCGCCGTGCGGTTCCGATCCGCCATTTTCTTCATTTTCTCTCTGACGCTCTCTTCTTCCTCGGCGTCCTCGAGACCGAACGCGATACGGAGATTCATGTCGGTGGAACCGAGCCTCGGCCCGTTTTCGTCGGATCCGGTCTCCCCCGCCTCAAAGTCTTCCGCGACGGGTGATTCGCTCTCCGCGTCCGGACGCTCCTCTCCGTCGTCGTCCGCGCTGTCGGCGATAATGTGCTCCCCGAGGGGCGCAGGCTCATCCACGGGCGCGGGGTCATCCGCTTCCTCGGGAGTCACGGGGTCGTCTTCAAATTCAAACAGGCCTGTCGGGGCGTCCTCCTCCGCGGGAGCGGGGCCATCCGCTTCCGCGGGTGCGGGGTCATCCGCTTCCTCGGGAGTCGCGGGATCTGCCGCTTCCTCGGGAGTCACGGAATCTGCCGCTTCCTCGGGAGTCGAGGGATCTGCCGCTTCCTCGGGAGTCACGGGGGCGTCTTCAAATTCAAACAGGCCGGTCGGGGCGTCCTCCTCCGCGGGAGCGGGTCCCTCGTTCTCCGCGGGCTGCCCGTCGGCTTCCGGATCGGCAAGAGAGATATCTTCCGTCTCCGGCGCGTCTCCGGAGGGAGCGGTCACAGGCTCCTCCGCGCCGGACGCCGCGTCTTCGAACTCGAATCCGAAGGCGTTGCCGTCCTCCTGATCCGAGCCGTCCGGAACGATCTTTTCTTCCTCGTCTGTCTCGGGTCGGAACAGCCTGCTGAAAAAGCTCTCACGGGCTCCTTCGTTACCTGTCGGGTGTTTCTTTGGCATATGTTTGCCCTCCAATCGGAATGGAAATGTTCTGTCTTATCGCGCTCCGGCTCCGCCGGATCTTTGCATCCTCGCAGCGTGGCACAGAAGCACGGACGCCGCGGTTGAAACGTTCAGTGAGTTGACTTTGCCGTACATGGGGATCGACACGGTGAAGTCGCACCTTCTCCTGACCAGGTCCGACACGCCGCGCCCCTCGCTTCCCAGGACGATGGCGGCGGGACGGCGGAAATCGGTCTCGTAGTAGGGTTCTCCGTCCGCTTCCGCGGCGTAGGTCCATATCCCCTCTTCCTTCAGTCTTTCGATCAGCGAGGGGATGTTGGCGACCCTCGCCACGGGCACATACTCGACGGCTCCGGCTGACGCCTTCGCCACCGTGGGAGTCAGCCCGACGGACCGCCTTTTGGGGATTATGACTCCGTGGGCTCCGGCGCACTCCGCCACGCGGATCACCGCGCCGAGATTGTGGGGGTCCTCCACGCCGTCGCACACGACGATCAGCGGGATCTCGCCTCTCTCCCTCGCCAGCGCGAGGATATCGTCAACGTCGGAAAAACCCTTGGCGGCGGCGAAGGCGACCACTCCCTGATGGCGTACGCCGGGACACAGGGAATCGAGCTTGTCCCAGTCCGCGTCGACCACGGGGACCCCGGCGCTCTTCGCCAGGTCCACGATCTCGCGGACTCTGGCGTCTCCCCGGGCGGCGCAGACCTTGTCCACGCTCCTGCCCGAGAGAAGAAGCTCGCGCACCGCGTTTCTGCCCGCCGTTATCCCCTCGGCGGGCCGTTTGTTTTCATGATCCATTATCGACTCTCATATCATGTGATGTGACGGCGCCGTTTTTGCCGTGCGCCAACAATACGGTCATTATATTGTATCATATTTTTCCCGTTTTGTACACCCGGAAATTTTATTTTATGTAATAAAGTATATTCGGGGTGCGGCCCGGCGGCGGTTTGCCTTGAATTTCGCCGCGGGATGTGGTAGTATATAGGTGACAAAACACCGACGGAGGACGCGCCATGGAAAAAGGGAAGCTTATAGTGATCGAAGGGGCGGGGGACGGCATCGGTAAGACCACCCAGGTCGGTCTGCTGACGGAGAAATACGCCGCGGCGGGGCGGCCGCTGTACCACCACCACTTTCCCAGCTACGGGACGGTTCAGGGCGCCCCGGTGGAGGAGTATCTCAGAGGCGCCTACGGCGATCCGAAGACACTGTCGCCGTATTTCGTGAACGGGCTCTACGCGCTGGACCGCGCCGTGACGTTCCACACCCTCCTGAGGGGGAAGCTTGACGCCGGCATGACGGTCCTGCTGGACAGGTACGTCACGTCGAGCCTGATATATCAGTCCGCCATGATGGAAAGCGAGGCGGAGAAGCGCGAGTTCGTCCGCTACGTGACGGAATACGAGTACGGCAGGCTCGGCGTCCCGGAGCCGGACCGCGTGGTGTTCCTCCACGTGCCGCCGGAGGTGTCGGAAAAGCTCAGGGCGGCACGGAACGGCGGCGGGGCGGACGCGCACGAGGCAGACGGCGAGTTCATGCGGCGGGTCTACGAGAACTCGCTCTTCATGGCGGATCTGCTGAGCTGGAGCGTTGTGGAATGCGCCCCGGGGGGCGTTATGCGCGCTCCGGAAGACATAAGCCGGGAGATCGCGTCTCTCGCGGGACCGGAGGCGAAGCTATGACGGACAGAGAGGCGGCGCTGGGCACGCCGGTGCTTTCCCTGGCGTATCTCGGGGACGCGGTTTACGAGGTACTGGTCCGGGAGCGGCTGGTGCGGAGCGGGGTGAAAAGTCCAAGCGTCCGGTCGCTTGAGTACGTGACGGCGGGATCCCAGTCGGACGCGGCGGAGCGCATTCTGCCCCACCTGACGGAAGAGGAGGCGGATCTGTTCCGCCGGGGCAGGAACGACCATCATTCGGCGGTGCCGAAGCACGCCGCGCCGGTGCAGTACAGGCGCGCCACGGGGCTCGAGGCGCTGTTCGGGTTTTTGTATCTCGCCGGAGAGGACGGGCGGCTGCGTGAGCTGTTCGCGCTTGCTTTTCCGGAGGAACAAAGAGAGCAATAATTTGCTAATTTAAATAAAGGGAGGAGAAAACATGCCTTATATCGAGATAGACACAAACGCGACGGGGATCGCCCCGGAGATGATCGAGAAAAAGCTGGGGCGCGCCATTGAGCTTCTGCCCGGGAAGACGGAGCGGTGGCTCATGGTCCGCGTGAACGAGGGAGAGAGGATGACCTTCGCGGGCACCGCGGAGCCCTGCGCGCTGGCTGTAGTGAGCCTGTTCGGCAAGGCGTCGGACAAAGCGTACGCCGACATGACCGCAGAGGTGACGAAGATCGTCGCTTCGGAGACGGGCGTCCCCGGGGACAGGATCTACGTGAAGTTCGAAGAGGTGTCCACCTGGGGCTGGTCCGGGTCGAATTTCTGATCCCGAAACCGAGAAAAAAGCAACAAAGGAGAAAAACGATGAGTTTCAGAGAGATATCGCCGTATCAGCTTGAGGGGAACCTCATGGACCGGATCGGCAACGGCTGGATGCTGGTCACCGCGGCAAACGGGAACGCGAAGGCGGGCGACCCCTGCGGGACGACGTACAACACCATGACCGCAAGCTGGGGCGGAACGGGCGTTCTGTGGGGGAGGCCCGTGGCGTTCGTGTTCATCCGTCCGGAGCGGCACACGTTTTCCTTTACCGAGAAGAACGATCTGATGACGCTGTCCTTTTTCGGAGAGGAGTACAGAGGTGCGTTGGCGTTCTGCGGCGCGAAAAGCGGCAGGGACGTGGACAAGGCGGCGGAGTGCGGTCTGACGCCCGTCTTTGAGGAGACGGAGAGCGGCGTGGCGGCGTATTTTGAGGAGGCGGACACGGCGCTGGTGCTGCGGAAGCTGTACGCGCGGCCCTTCGACCGGGAGTCGTTCGCGGATCTCTCGTGTCTCAGCTTCTATGAGAACGCCGGAATGCACACGGTATATGTGTGCGAGATCGAAAAGGCGCTCGTGAGATGAACGCGGAGGAGCGCTTTTTGAAAAAAGGCTCTCTCCCGTGTCCCGTTTCAAGGTTATATTCACGCCCCGCAGCGGCGTGAAAAACAGCCGCGGATCCCTCCGCGGCTGTGCGTATTTATTCTTTTGTGAAGCTTGAGGGATTTTTCAAAAACCCTCTCATTATTTCACGGCATATATCACGACGGCGGAAAAATAAGAATGCAACAATACAGAGAGGGCTTCCTCGCAATTCTCCTTCCGCTGTCTTCTTCAAGAATGTTGCAATGTTGCAATCTTCATTCCGGTAGCGACCACGTTTGTGTTCATCGTATCATTCTGATACGGCAATTCAAGTTGTCTCCGAACTGCAAGCGCAAACTCTTCCCACTTGTATAGGGGGAATAACGGTACGTTTGCACAGCCGCTTGGATGATAGATATATAACGGAAAAACATAGCGCGGATTGATTAATAGAGCTTTCAAGCAAGAGAGTGTTTGTCTTGCCTAAAGGATTGTATGGATCGGCTTTTTTCATTCCAACTGTAAATATTTTGTAAATATATCAATAATTGTTGCATTTGCGCTAGGATCTGTGTATAATTAGAAGTGGATAGTGCAAACGTCCAAAAATCTGATAGTAGTTTATCAAATGCTTGAAAACGATCAACTCATTCTAGCATACGAATAAGGGGATAGGAAAATGACAAAAGGAATAATAACAATCTATAAGAGTCGTATCACCAAATGCTTGGTTATCGCAATATGCTTTACGTTTTTGTTGACAGTAGCACAAATCAAGGCTACAGCTGCACAAGTAAGCGATTTTACTGATGTGTCTGCTTATATCCCAGGTTATGAAAGTCAATTGAACTATATTGTTGAAGAAGTTAGTGTGATGAATGGAACCAGTTCAACAACTTTCAGTCCGACAAACAGCATTTCACGGGCTGATGCTCTTGTTACCTTTTGCAGAGTATTTCAAATTGATGTCTTGCCATATCAGTCATATTCAATACCATTTACGGATGTTCCTTCAAACGCATATTATTCTAATTATGTGAAATGGGCATACCATGAAGGAATTGTTTCAGGAACCTCTGCGACAACCTTCAGTCCACTGGATCCAATGAAAAGGCAACAAATATGTCTAGTCTTTCTAAGAGTTTGTAACAATCAAGGGGTAACATTGCCTGATAATGGCGATACTACATTCGTATTTGCAGACGACAGCTCGATTGGGAGCGCATATAAAGCGGCTGTTTATAGATTATATCGCGCGGGAATTATCCTAGGAGCTCCAGGAGCATATTTTCATCCCTCTGATTCAATGATCAGAATTCATTTTTGCTTATTTCTCTTTAGGTATTATAACCCGGAACGTCCGGTTGCACCATATGAAATTGTAAAACAAGCAGGAGGTAATTCAGTTACTTGCAGATGGCGTTGCGAGCTTGGAGCTGAGTCTGAAATACTCATTAATAATGGAAATTGGGTTTCACCTACGATTAGTATTGATTTTCCAGATGATGGATATAGATACTGTTTTAAAACGTTTAGTAACCTAAACGGGAACACAACGTATGTTATTAAGATAAGAACAATCAAGCATCTTACAAATACAGAAATCTATAGCTCATTAAAAACAGTTAATATTACGACAAAACACAAATATCAATTTGAAATAAATAACTGGTTCGACAGTGGTTATTCTGTCGGTAATTCAGAAAGCTCTACAACGAGTAAAAATAAAATAAACAACTATTTACAAGCTGTAAGTAACAGGTATTTACAACTTTTTGATTTGGAAGTAACATACAATACTCAATCATTCCAATCATCTCTGGATTCTTGTAAAGGAACAGTTACAAGCAGTAATCTGTTGTCTGATTGTATTCATTCAACGCTAAGACATGATTTTGCCTTAAATAAGAGTGGTGAAAACTATAGTACCATATATAGTAATTTTACCAGTTTTGTTCAAGGAAGTAATGTTAAAACGCAAGCGTATTGGACACAGCATCGCACATACTGGAATTCAGATATGAGCTCCGGAAGTACTAATCGAAGTTTCTCAAGCGGGAATTATGTGTTCTTATTGAACCGTTTTTCTTCAAATAATCGGGATCTCTACTCTAAGGGGGTGTTGATGCATGAACTGAATCATCAAATTGGCGCAAAAGACCATTATCACGAAGAGATGGTGAGTGGAGTGGTCACCTCATGTAAACGGTCCGTAGCGAATGGTGGAAATGGCATTTGCTCAAACTTACAATGTAATACTAAGAATGGTACTCAGTATCGTCCTGATTCATGTATAATGAATAATTCGTATCAAGATATAAGTAACAGTAATATTTTATGTGATGCCTGTAAAAATGATATTCTTGCCCACTTAAACAGTCATCATATTTCTCCAAGTTCAACACAGCAATAACGGGAGGTATAAAAATGCGTAAATACGTGATAATACTTGTAACCACAGTTGTTTGTTTATTTATTTTGAGTTCATGCAATATCGGGAATACGAAATATGTCACGTCGTCTGACACGGCTGAAAACAATACATTAACAGATGACACCGTATGCCAATCAAATAACTCTTTGGAAAGAACAACGCCCAATTCAGTCAACTTTGAATATTCCTCGCTCAAAGAAATGAGTGATTCTTTACGTTTAATGGATCAGGGAACACTTGATTTTATCGCAGAATACGAAGACAGAACCGATACGAAATATTATAGGTCGGATAACGAAAAGGTAAACGGTGTTTTCAACGAGTTCCGGAACAAGATCCTAACCGAAGGAAAGATAATAAATCCGCTGATCGACGGTAAAGAACTAACGATTGACGAAAGCAGTGACAACAATGTATGCATTCTTGTATCAAATGCTTGCGCACGCCCTTGGATAACGTTTAATAGTGATTTGGTTGAGATTCGACTTACATATCTTGACGACGAAATCGCCGAAGAGGCGAACGCAAAAGGGTGCAGCTGGCTCAAAGAAAAGCTTGAGCCGGGCAGCCTGAATACGTACAATTATCTGGAGTACAGAGAAAAATACACTGAGGAAGGTTTGGAACAGTTAGCAACCATTACAGTGACCGAAGAAACTGTCATGTTTGACGGCAAAGAAATAAAGGCGCTTGTTTTATCCTCTTTGAACGGAACGCTCGACAGAGAAGTGGTAACCGTTTGGGTAGTGAGTGGAGACGTTTGTGCCGCGGTCGGCGGTTTCCCCGAAGATGTTTGGGACGTCATCAAACGGATGACATTTGGAGAATACAGGTTTAGCAATTCTTAGTACGTTTCCAGGTAAATGGATTCCACCTCCAAAAAAAGGAGTATTGAAATGAAAAAAAGATTATTCGCTTCACTTCTGCTTCTTACCCTTATTTGTTGCTTTATTTCGAGCAGTATTATCGAAGCAAAGTCAAAGGAATGGTACAGCGACACAGGGGAAGGTAATAAATGGTATGATGCAGATGTGGAAACAATGCAAAGAACCGGAATAATGATCGGGCACGGAGGAAAATTCCGTCCCGACGACCCTCTTACCAGAGCAGAAGCGGCGACTATCATTCTCAGACTTTGTGGGATAAGCGCGGATGAAAACGCTGAGAATCCGTTTGACGACGTTTCTCAGAATAAATGGTATTGTCCGTTCGTCTGTACCGCAATGAAAAACGATTTGATGCTTGGAACAGGCAAATCTCGATTCTCTCCTGAATCGAACATTACAAGAGAAGAATACTGTACTATTCTTTTTAGAGTCGCAGAAAAAATGGGTATCAATGTAACCACAGGATCAGGCCTCGCTTTTTCAGATAATGATCGAATCTCCAACTGGGCGCTTGACGGAGTAAAGTTATGCTTTGAAAATGGAATAATTAACGGATTTCCTGACGGTTCGTTCAGACCGAGGGAAGGAGCAACAAGGGCTCAGATCGCATCTCTGAACTCAAGATTTTTAAAAATGTTTATGCAGATAGAATACAGTGGCGGCGGGGAAGGTTCATGTCCGATGTTCATATTGTTCCGATCATTAGATTACGTTTTATACAATCTAAAGTCAATGGATCAGGGAACACTTGATTTTATAGCATCATTCGAAGACAGAACCGATACGAAATACTATAGATCGGAAAACGAAAAGAAAAACGGTGTTTTCAACGAGTTCCGAAACAGGATCCTGACCGAAGAAAAGATCATAATTCCGTTGATCGATGGTAAGGAATTACCGTTTGGCGAAAACCGAAACGATAATGTTGCCATTCATATTTTTGATGTCTGCGCACGACCTTGGATATCTTTCAGTAATGATTTGGTCGAGATCCGGCTTACTTATCTTGACGACGGTATCGCCGAAGAGGCGAACGCAAAAGGGTGCAGTTGGCTTAAAGAAAAACTTGAACCGGGCAGCTGCAATACGTACAATTATATGGAGTACAGAGAAAAATACGCAGCGGAAGGTATCGGACAGTTAGCGACCATTACGGTGACAGAAGAGACGGTCACGTTTGACGGAAAAGAGACCAAGGCGCTTGTTTCATCATATCTGAACGGAACGGGCGACAAGGAACTTGTAACCGTATGGGTGGTGAGTGGAAACACTCTCGCTGCGGTCGGCGGTTTCCCCGAAGACGTCTGGGACGTCATCGAACGGATGACGGTTGGAAGACATGAGTTCGAATAGTTGAAATCAATAATCCCATTGAAGAATGGTATGGACCCTTGAAAAGCTGAATATCGTACCGCTACGGCAGATATATTAAAAACACTATCTGCCGTTTTTGTTGCCCAAATTTAACCCACATAAAAGGAGAATCGTCAGGCCATTTGCTCCTCTTATTGTAGTTTGGGAGTGAGAACGAATAAAGAGTATCAGGCTGGGATTCTTTACCGCGGTAGGTTTCCCACCCCATATTTTACCCAATATGTTCTGTTTAGTTTTACTTTCCCGTATCGGCTTGCCGACCTGTCACATAGTTGCCCTATGGGACGGTGCGCTATTCCACCGCCTTGCGGTACCATTTTTTGGCCGGGACGTCGGTGAAGGGGAAATCCCCCTCGCCGGCGGAGAACACGGTCGCGGCCGCTCCCTCCGGCATCACAAGCGTCAGTAAAACGGAAATCAGTTTTTTCATTCTTATAAATCCTTTCGGGATCTGTTTTGTAATTATTTTATCAATATTACAGTGAGAAGTCAAGAGCGCCCCGCCGCGAGGTCTTCTCGCCTTTTCGTGAAAGTTTCCGGGGGAGCTTCTTTTCAAAGAAGCTCCCCCGGATCAGCCTTATTCTTTTATGATCTCCTTCACGGATGAAGCGAGGCCGGCGATGCCCTGGATCTCCGACGGGATGATGATCTTCGTCGCGTTTCCGTCTGCCGCCTTGGTGAACGCCTCCAGGCTCTTGAGCTTCAGCACGCTCTCGCCGGGGTCCGCCTCGTTCAGCAGCTTGATGGAGTCCGCCAGCGCGGTCTGCACCTGCTTGATCGCCTCCGCTTCGCCCTCCGCCTCGCGGATCTTCGCTTCCTTCACCGCCTCGGCCTTGAGGATCGCCGCCTGCTTGTCGGCCTCCGCCTGGAGTATCTGGGACTCCTTGCGGCCCTCCGCAACCAGGATCTGGCTCCTCTTTTCGCCTTCCGCGCGCAGGATGGACTCGCGCCTCTCGCGCTCCGCCTTCATCTGCTTTTCCATGGCGTCCTGGATCTCCCGCGGCGGGATGATGTTCTTCAGCTCCACGCGGTTCACCTT
>CACXCL010000033.1 GCA_902766115.1 uncultured Ruminococcus sp. | reverse complement strand
CCCCTCCGACTTCTCTTTCAGTGCAGGCTTTCTCTTCTAGAAGAGAAAGAGTGCAAAGAACAGGTGGATGATGGAACTACCAGTTTTGTTATACGATATTAGCATATTTTACTAACAAATCTCCGTCCTTAAGATCCCCGGAGACTTCCTGTTTGCCCGAAAAACGGATGCTCCGTTTTCCCGACGTATTTTACACTGCCACCGCCCCCGGCGGCGGTCGGCTCGCTCCCCCCATCAGGGGAAACCTTCAAAGTGCCTGCCTCTGACGCTTGTTTTGCGTAAATCTTTATTAAAAAAATGAATTGCCGTCTGCGGCGGCGTGAATTGGCTTCGCCATGAATTGCGCCATCCGGCGCATGAATTGACCCCCGCCCCGGCGGGGGGTCATGGTTTGACGCTGCGCGGCATGAAAAAGGCGCGGAAGGTTTTCCTCGCCTTTAGTATCCATTTGCTGATGAGACGAGTTTATCAACAGCCTCATAATATGCTTTTGTATCCATCTTTTGCTTTTTAATCTGTCGTTTCATTCAGAAAGGTTCTGTAATAATTCAATTCGTCATCATTGAACGGGCAATCCGGATTGCCCGCGTAAACCCCAAATATCCAGTTCCTCAACACATTTTCGTCGTGAAAAACCTCAAATGCTCGAACCAAATGCCATTTAATTAACGAGTCATTATCTGTAATGCGGGGTTCCATAAAATATAGATAATTGCAAATTGAAAGATGTATTTCTGCTGTTTCATTTTTTGAAACAGCATACATTAAGAAACAGTACATCTGCATAGCATCAATACTTGGCAGGGATTGAAAGCAAAAGGATAATCCATTTGATTTTATCTCGTCATATGCGGCTTTATAATCACCTTTTTGAATTAAAGTACCTATCTTTGTTTTCATCGAGCTGACCCCCACAGATCTGATATTCTATTCCAAACCCAAGCATCCCCGATTTTAAAAATTTGATCCGTTACTTTTCCCGCTACAACAATATATTCATTCTTATATTTTAACACTATCCTAATCACTCCGTCAGTCTGATATCTCCACTCACCACTATAAATAGCTTTAGCGTCTTTAATTCTTTCAATAAGAATTCTTTCAAGTCCATCCATAGTTTTGACTCCTATATTATTTTCCGGTCCGTTTTAGCAACAAGACAAATCTCTATTTTCAGGTATTTGTTAGGTGCTGTTTTTGATAGATTATCTTGATTTCTCACCAGCTATAATTAGAACAGTTTTAAGAAAATTAAGAACTGAAATAGTTTTATAATAAAAATGTTTTTTTGGGGAGCGCGAGGGGACTTGCCAAAAACCCCTCGCATCTGTTATGCGTCTATCGTCGATATAGTCAGCGTGGTCTCCTCCAGCACGTCCAGAAGGATCTTCACCGTATCCGCCATGGTGAACAGCGTCACGTTGTTCTCCGTCGCCAGCTTCCGGATCTCCGCCCCGTCGGTGGCGGCGTCCGTCTCGCCGATGTCCCGGGTATTGATCACATACGCCACGTATCCGCCCCGGAGAGCCCGCGGGATCTCGTCGGACCCCTCGCTTATCTTCTTCTTCACCCTGGTGCGGATCCCGTGCTCCTTCAGGAACCGAGCGGTCCCCTCCGTCGCCTCGATGTTGAATCCCAGGGCGTAGAACCGCTTCACCAGAGGCAGGATCTCCTCCTTGTCCTTGTCCGCCACGGTCACAAGCACCGTGCCGTAGTTGCGCAGCTTCATGCCCGACGCCTGCAGCGCCTTGTACATGGCGCGGTTCAGGTCGTCGTCGTAGCCGATTGCCTCGCCGGTGGACTTCATCTCCGGCGACAGGTACGCGTCAAGTCCCCGGATCTTCGAGAAGGAGAACACCGGCACCTTCACGTACCACCGCTTTTTCTCCTCGGGATAGATG
Source organism: uncultured Ruminococcus sp. (assembly GCA_902766115.1). GTDB lineage: Bacteria > Bacillota > Clostridia > Oscillospirales > CAG-272 > RUG11130. The sequence continues at coordinate 1,932 of CACXCL010000033.1, read as the reverse complement.
TCGAATATGCCCAGCTCCTTCAGCGATTTGCCCAGTATCACCTCGGTGGCGATGTCGGCGAGGCTGTACCCCGTGGACTTCGACAGGAACGGCACCGTCCTCGACGACCGCGGATTCACCTCGATGACATAAACCTTCTCCTCCCGGTCCACGATGAACTGAATGTTGTACAGCCCCACGATGCCGAGACCGAGCCCGAGCCGCTTCGAGAAGTCCAGGATCGTCCCCTTCACCTTGTTCGATATGCTGAACGAGGGATAGACGCTGATGCTGTCGCCGGAGTGGACGCCCGTCCGCTCCACCAGCTCCATGATGCCCGCCACGAACACGTTCCGTCCGTCGCAGACCGCGTCTACCTCAACCTCCTTGCCGATGATATACTTGTCCACAAGCACCGGCTTTTCCTCGTCGATCTCCACCGCCGTTTTAAGATAATGGCGGAGCTGCTCCTCGTTCGCCACCAGCTGCATAGCGCGGCCGCCCAGCACGAATGACGGTCTCACCAGCACCGGATAGCCGATCTCCGCCGCGGCGCGCACGCCGTCCTCGATCTTCGTCACGGCGCGGCCCTTAGGCTGGGGGATCTCCAGCTTTTCCAGTATCTTTTCGAAGGCGTCCCGGTCCTCCGCCCGGTCAATGGCGTCGCAGTCCGTGCCGATGATCTTCACGCCCCGCTCCGTCAGCGGAGCGGCGAGATTTATCGCCGTCTGGCCCCCGAGGGATGCGATGACTCCGTCCGGCTTCTCAAGCTCGATGACGTTCATCACGTCCTCCGTCGTCAGCGGCTCGAAATAGAGCTTGTCGCCGGTGGTGTAGTCCGTAGACACCGTCTCCGGGTTGTTGTTTATGATGATCGCCTCGTAGCCCGCCTTTTTGATGGTCTTCACCGCGTGGACCGTGGAGTAGTCGAACTCCACGCCCTGCCCGATGCGGATGGGTCCCGCCCCCAGGACGATGATCTTCTTTCTGTCCTCCCGGACGGAGTCCGCTTTCGCCCCGTCGTCGTAGGTGGAGTAGAAGTACGGCGTGTACGCCCCCACGTGAGCGGTGTCCACCATGCTGTACTTCGGGAAGAGGTTTTCCCTCCGGCGCATCTCGAAGACGTCGGTCTCCCGAACGCCCCACAGCTCCGCGATATATTTGTCGGAAAAGCCCGTTTTCTTCGCCGCCTCGAGAATATCCCTGTCCATGGGCGCCGCCTTGACCTTCTTTTCGGTCTCCGTGATCCGTTTTATCGCCTCAAGGAAGTAGGGCGTGATCTTCGTGAGGGAGTATATTTCGCTTATATCCCCGCCCCGGCGGATGAGCTCCGTCACGGCGAAGATCGTGTCGTCCCGGAACTCCTTCACGTAGTCCTTCAGCTCGCCTTCCGTCATGGAGTCGAACTTCGCCATGTGCAGGTGGCAGACGCCGGTCTCCAGGGACCGGACGGATTTCAGCATGCATTCCTCAAGCGACGCGCCGATGCCCATGACCTCGCCGGTAGCCTTCATCTGGGTGCCCAGGACGTTGCTGGCGTCGGAGAATTTGTCGAAGGGGAACCGCGGGAACTTCGCCACCACGTAGTCGAGGACCGGATCCTTCGCCGCCGTGGCGCCCGCCACGGGGATCTCGCAGAGGCGCATCCCCACCGCCACCTTCGCCGTCACGCGGGCGATGGGATAGCCGCTGGCCTTGGACGCCAGCGCGGACGACCGGGATACCCGGGGGTTCACCTCGATGAGGAAGTACTCGCCCGTGGTGGGATGGAGGGCGAACTGCACGTTGCAGCCGCCGGCGATCTTCAGCTCGCGGATGATCTTCACCGCGCTGTCGTTCAGGGTCTTCATCTCTCCGGGAGTCAGCGTCATGATGGGCGCCACCACCACGGAGTCGCCGGTGTGGACGCCCACGGGGTCCACGTTCTCCATGCCGCAGACGGTGACCACGTTG
>CACXCL010000032.1 GCA_902766115.1 uncultured Ruminococcus sp. | reverse complement strand
GCTTTTTTAAGAGTTTCCCCAAACTCTACCCGCTTATCGCACTTCAGTATCCCCGTCGAAACCTTTACGCCCCCTCGTCAGTATTTGCCGGAATCCTTCGACGCCCGCTCGATCTCCCGCTCCGCGTGCCGCTTCGCGTCGCTCTCGCGTTTGTCATACAGCTTCTTGCCCCTGCACAGTCCCACTTCCATCTTGACCCGGGAACCGGAGAAGTACAGGGACAGAGGAATCAGCGTGAAGCTGTCGCGCATCACGTACTGCCCCAGCTTCAGGATCTCCTTTTTGTGCATCAGGAGCCGTTTGTCGCGGAGCGGATCACGGCTCCAGATGTTGCCCTTCTCGTAGGGGCTTATGTGCACGCCCACGGCGTACAGTTCCCCGCTCTTGATCTGGCAGTATGAATCCTTCAGATTCACCGCACCCGCCCGCAGGCTTTTCACCTCGGTGCCGTAGAGCTCGATCCCGGCCTCGTAGGTCTCCTCCACAAAGTAATCGTGGCGGGCTTTTCTGTTGACGGCGATAACTTTACCGCCCGTTTTTTTCTCCGGAATCTCACTCACCTCCACCCCGAGAAGATTCCCCGAACCCGAGGGTCCGGGGAAATATATTATATACCAAAAATCATCCGATTACAACACCGAATTACACTCAACCCCTGAAATACTCAACGGCGGAGCGGAACATCTTCATGTCGTAATTGCCAGGCACGTTCTTGTACAGCCCGTCGCCCCATCTCTCCGCGTGTCCCATTTTGCCGAACACACGTCCGTCGGGGGAGGTGATGCCCTCCACCGCCATGACGGATCCGTTGGGGTTGAAGTCCACGTCCATGGAGGCGCGGCCGTCGAGGTCGGCGTACTGGGTGGCGATCTGCCCGTTTTTCTCAAGCTCCCGGAGGAGTCCGTCCGGGCAGATGAATCTGCCCTCGCCGTGGGAGATCGGGACGGAAAAGACCTGTCCCGGCTCCGTGGCGGCGAGCCACGGCGACTTGTTCGATGCCACTCTCACCCGGACGATCCGGGACTGGTGGCGGGAGATGGTGTTGAAGGTCAGCGTGGGACTGCCTTCATCGACGTCCGTGATCCTGCCGTAGGGCACGAGTCCCAGCTTCACCAGCGCCTGGAAGCCGTTGCAGATGCCTCCCATGAGTCCGCCGCGGCGATCCAGCAGGTCGGTGACCTGCTCCTTTATCTCTCCGTTGCGGAAGAAAGCGGTGATGAACTTGCCGGAGCCGTCCGGCTCGTCGCCGCCGGAGAAGCCGCCGGGGATAAAGATGATCTGTGACTCTGAAACGCTCCCGGCAAATTTTTCTACGCTTGCCGAAATCTCGTCTGCGGTCAGGTTGTTGATCACGATGATCTCGGGCTCCGCTCCGGCGTCCTCAAGAGCGCGGGCGGTGTCGTATTCGCAGTTGGTACCGGGGAACACGGGGATCAGAACGCGAGGTCTTGCGCTCCGGACCGCCGGGGCGGGTCTCGATATGACCCGATATTCCACGTCGCGCACCTTTTCTCCGTTGCCCGCCGTTTTGGTGGGGTACACGCTCTCGAGCTTGCCGCGGTAGATCCCTGACAGCTCGTCGAGAGTCACGGATTCGCCTCCCGCCGTGATCCTGCCGTCGCCTGTGACCCGTCCGAGAACGACGGCGTCCTCCGGCGCCGCCTCGCCCTCGATCTCGAGGATCAGCGAGCCGTAGCGGTAGGAGAAAATCTCGTTTAAGTCGTTTGTCGAAAATTCAAAACCCGTTCTGTTGCCGAGACACATCTTCAGCACCGCCTCGGCGACTCCGCCGATGGTCGGCGTATATGCCGCCCGCGCCTTGCCGCTCCTGATAAGCTCCACGGCGCGGTCCCATACGGCGATCTGCGACTCCGCCGAGGGCAGTCCGTCGCGACCCGCGGCGGGAGAGAGCATGACGACCGTATTCCCCGCGCATTTGAACTCGCCGGAGATCACGTTCTGCGCCTTGTCGGTGGTGACCGCAAAGGAGACGAGAGTCGGAGGAACGCTGATGTCCTCGAAAGAACCGCTCATGGAGTCCTTGCCGCCGATGGAGCCGATCCCGTACTCGCGCTGCGCGCGGAACGCGCCCAGCAGCGCCGCTGCCGGCTTGCCCCACCTCTCTCTGTTCCGTCCGAGCTTCTCGAAATATTCCTGGAAGGTGAGATACACGCCGTCCCGGGACGCGCCCGCGGCGATGAGCTTCGAGACCGACTCCACCACGGCGAGATATGCGCCGTGATAGGGACTTTTTTCCGTGATATACGGATTATAACCCCATGCCATTACGGAAACGTCGTCGGTGTGACCGTGTTCCAATGAGATCTTGTGTACCATCGCCTGAATGGGAGTTTCCTGGTACCTGCCGCCGAAGGGCATCAGCACCGTTCCGGCTCCGATGGTGGAGTCGAACCTCTCCGACAGCCCTCTCCGGGAGCAGACGTTGAGGTCTCCCGCCAGGGTCTTCATCCCCTCTGCAAACGAAGAGGGGACGTCGCGCTCCCACTTTTCCGGGGCGACAACGTGCGCCTCGGTGTGCTTCTCCGCGCCGTTGGAATTCAGGAATTCCCTGCTGATATTCACGATATCGTCGCCGCGCCAGGTCATAACGAGCCGTTTCTCGTCCGTGACGCGGGCGACGACTGTGGCTTCAAGGTTCTCGCCGTTCGCCAGTTCCATGAACCCTGCCGCGTCCTCCGGCGCGACAACAACCGCCATCCTTTCCTGAGACTCGCTGATCGCAAGCTCCGTCCCGTCGAGGCCCTCGTATTTTTTCGGCACGGCGTCAAGATCGATCATGAGGCCGTCGGCAAGCTCGCCTATGGCGACGGATACGCCGCCCGCGCCGAAGTCGTTGCATCTCTTTATCATCCGGCACGCCTCGCGGCTGCGGAAAAGGCGCTGGAGCTTGCGCTCCTCGGGGGCGTTGCCCTTCTGTACCTCGGCGCCGCAGCTCTCGATAGACCCGACGTTGTGGGACTTGGACGATCCCGTAGCGCCGCCGCATCCGTCGCGGCCGGTACGTCCGCCGACCAGGATCACAAGGTCCCCCGCCTCGGGTCTCTCGCGCCTGACGTTCTCCGCGGGAGCGGCGGCGATGACCGCGCCGATCTCCATCCTCTTCGCCTCATAGCCCGGGTGGTATATCTCATCGACGATGCCCGTGGCAAGGCCGATCTGGTTGCCGTATGACGAATACCCCGCCGCGGCTGTGGTGACCAGCTTTCGCTGGGGGAGTTTTCCCTCTCTCGTCTCCGACACCGGAACGGTGGGATCCGACGCGCCTGTGACGCGCATGGCGGCGTAGACGTAAGATCTTCCGGACAGCGGGTCCCGGATGGCTCCGCCGATGCAGGTGGCGGCGCCGCCGAAGGGCTCGATCTCCGTCGGGTGATTGTGGGTCTCGTTCTTGAACAGGAGCAGCCAGGGTTCCTTTTTGCCGTCCCGTTCCACGGTGATCTTCACCGTGCAGGCGTTTATCTCTTCTGACTCGTCGAGGCCGTCCAGTTTGCCTTCTTTTTTGAGGCACCTGACGGCGAGAGTCGCCATATCCATAAGGTTCACGGGCTTCGTGCGGCCGAGCTTTTCCCTCTCGGCGAGGTAATTCCGGTACGTCTCCTCAATCACGGGGTCGTCGAAGGTGATCCGGTCCACCGTGGTGAGGAAGGTGGTGTGACGGCAGTGGTCGGACCAGTAGGTGTCGATCATCCTGATCTCCGTCAGGGTGGGGTCGCGCTTCTCCGAGATGAAATAGTCCCTGCAGAACGCCAGATCGTCCCTGTCCATGGCGAGACCGTATTTTTTGATGAATCCGTCGAGTCCCTCCCCCTCGAGCGCGCGAAATCCCTCAAGGCACGGGATATCGCCGGGGGTGCCGTACTCGGTCTTCAGCGTGCTCACCGGTTCAAGGGACGCCTCCCGGGAATCCACGGGGTTGATGACGTACTTCTTCACCGCCATCACGTCGCTCTCGCTGAGATCGCCGTAGAGCATATAGACTCTCGCGCTCCGCACGTCCGGCCTCTCGCCCTTCGACATGAGCCCGATGCACTGGGACGCGGAATCCGCCCGCTGATCGAACTGACCGGGCAGATACTCCGCCGCGAAGACGAAAGGAGTGTCGTATTCTATCCCGTTTTCATAAAGAACGTCCACCTGAGGCTCGGAAAACACAGTCCGCTTGGAGCGCTCGAACACCTCCGGCGTCACGTTCTCCACGTCGTATCTGTTCAGTATCCTGAGCGCACGGAGTCCCTTTACTCCGAGGATCTCGCGCGCCTCGCCGAGAAGGGCGTCCGCTTCGGGGGAGAGTCCCTTCTTCTTTTCCACGAATAAACGGTATACCACGGTCTTTACCTCCTGAAAGGTCAATTATTTGCCTCAAGCGCGCGCTTTCCGATATCGCGGCGGCAGAACGATCCCGGGAACGAGATCGCCTCCACCTTGCGGTACGCGCCGTCCACCGCATCTCTCAGAGTTCCGGCGGTGGCGGTGACGCCGAGAACGCGCCCTCCGGCAGAGATGAGCTCCCCGTCGATCATCTTTCCGCCCGCCACGTAAACGTCGCCTATAATATCTTCGGGGATCCTGATCTCAAATCCCGATTCGTACTTTCCGGGATAGCCCTTGTGCGCCATGATGACGCAGCACGCCGCGCCGTCGCTGAACTTCACCTCGGTGTCGGCGAGCTTGCCGTTGACGGCGGCCTCCATTACGGTCAGCAGGTCGCTCTCCAGCAGAGGCAGGACCACCTGGGTCTCGGGGTCGCCGAAGCGGCAGTTGTATTCGATGACCTTCGGACCGTCCGCGGTGATCATAAGGCCGAAGTAAAGGCACCCCTTAAAGGGTCTTCCCTCTTCCTTCATGCCGCGGACCGTGGGGAGGAAGATCCTCTCCATGCACTGCCGGGCGACCTCCTCCGTATAGTAGGGATTCGGCGCCACGGTGCCCATTCCTCCGGTGTTCGGACCCGTGTCGCCGTCTCCGGCGCGCTTGTGGTCCATGGATGAGATCATGGGAACGACGGTCTCCCCATCGCAGAAGGACAGCACGGACACCTCGGGACCGGTGAGAAATTCCTCGATCGCCACCCGGCGACCGCTGTCGCCGAAGGCGCCGTCCACCATCATGGAGCGGACCGCCGCTTTCGCCTCATCGAAATCCCGTGCGATGACCACGCCCTTGCCGAGAGCCAGTCCGTCCGCCTTTATCACCGCCGGGTACTTCGAGGTGCGGAGGTATTCCGTCGCGGCGTCGGGGTCGTCGAATGATTTGTACGCCGCGGTAGGGATGTTGTGTCTTTTCATGAATTCCTTGGCGAACAGCTTGCTTCCCTCCAGCATCGCCGCCTCCGCAGACGGGCCGAAAGCGGGGATCCCAGCCTTTTCGAACGCGTCCGCCGCGCCCCGGACCAGCGGGTCCTCAGGCGCGATGACGACGAAGCCGATCCCGTTCTTCTGAGCAAAGGAAACAAGTCCGTCTATATCGTTCACCTTCAGGGGAACGCATTCCGCGTCGCGGGCTATGCCGCCGTTGCCGGGAGCCGCGTAGATCTTCTCCACTCTGTCGCTCAAAAGGAGCTTTTTGATGATGGCGTGCTCTCTTCCGCCGCCGCCGATAACGAGTATT
>CACXCL010000031.1 GCA_902766115.1 uncultured Ruminococcus sp. | reverse complement strand
GATCCTGGCGGGATGGATCCTGCCGTCCTGGATCAGCTTCTCCAGCGCGATCCGCGCGATCTCGCGGCGGACCGGGTCGAAGCAGGAAACGGTGATCGCCTCGGGGGTGTCGTCGATGATGAGATCGACCCCTACCAGCGTCTCTATCGTTCTGATGTTGCGTCCCTCGCGGCCGATGATCCTGCCCTTCATCTCTTCGCTGGGCAGCGGCACCACGGACACGGTGATCTCCGCAACGTGGTCGGCGGCGCATCTCTGGATGGCGGTGGAGAGGATCTCCCGCGCCTTTTCGTCCGCCTCGTCCTTGAACTCCTCCTCAATGGCGACCAGCTTCATGGCCTTTTCGTGCCTGATCTCGTCCTCCATCATCTGGAGCAGCTTTTCCTTTGCCTGTTCGGACGTCATCTGTGCTATCTTCTGCAGGGAGTCTACCTGCTCCTGCTTCAGCTTTTCCACAGACTGCTTCAGCTCGTCCGCTTCTCTGATCTTCTGATTCAGAGTTTCGTCTTTCTTCTCAAGGCTCTCTGCCTTTTTGTCCAACGCTTCTTCCTTGGAGGAGACTCTTCTCTCCTGCCTTGTCAGTTCGTTTCTTCTTTCCTTGACTTCGTTGTCGAAGTCGTTCTTCGTTTTTAGAATCTCTTCCTTCGCGTCGATCAGCGCTTCTTTTTTCTTTGTCTCCGCAGCTTTGATTCCATCTTCCAGGATCCTTTTCGCCTGTTCCTCGGCAGAGCCGATCACGGCCTCAGCCTTCTTCTTTCGACGTATGTATCCGAGACCAAATCCAACTACGAGAGATACTACCGCTGACGCTGCGATGATAACGATCCAGATGATCGGCTGCATCGCGTACCTCCCAGTTATTCAATTTTGATATTCCGTCATCCGCGGCGCAACTGACGGCGCACGGATTACTTAATTATCAATAACGCATATTCCCGCCGGATGACGCCGACAAAAACATACTAAGCTATTGTACCTTTTTTTTCGTCTCTTGTCAAGACAAAAAAGGAAACAAAATCATTTTTTCCGCAAACGTCTCACATATCCGCAGAAAAAACGCCTCTCCTTCCGCATTAAGGCCCGTTTTGATTGACAAAGGGATCGCCGTTTGATATAATAATAGAATGTGAAGATATATCCATTTTACGGAAGGGGTGACGGCACGTGTCTCGGGACGGCAATAAAAGCGGCGTGTCCCCACGGAACGGCGGAGGCAAAACGCTTCGACTCGTTGCGGCGATCCTGCTTGCCGCTGCCGCGTTTACCCTGTCGGCGCTGACCGTCTCCGTTCTTCGCACAAACGTCGTCGTCTCGTTCCTGAGTTTCGTGACGTCGGCGATAATAATGACGTACCTGTTCCTTCATGTGCGTTCCGCCGCGGTGCTTGCGCCTCCCGCCGTCGCCGTGGGTATCGCGCTGGCTCTTCGCGCCGAAATCCTTCCGGTGCTGATCACGGCGGCGCTGATACTGGTGCTGGCAGGCACGACGGCTCTGATGCTTCTGAAAAGGGCGGCCCCGTTCACCCTGTTTCTCGCTTTGTCCGCGCTCTATTTCACAGCGCTGGGGTCGTTTGCGTTCATCACCCTCAAAACGTCCTACGGTTCCGTCTCCGCGGGAATTGAGGAGCTGAAAAAGATCGTATCCGCCGCGGTGGACGACGCCCTCGGGACGCTCCGCTCCTCCGGTTCGTTCCAGGACGTGTCCGTCGACTCCGGCTCGCTGACCGACGCCGTGTTCGCCCTGATCCCCGCCGCGGTCATGATCTTCTCCATGATCGCCTCCGCGGCACACACGGCAGCGCTGAAACTCCTGTCCCGGCTGTCCGGGACCCGGGAGCTCCTTTTCCCCGAAAAGCTGTCGACTCCGGTCTCCTTCGCCGTCATGTTCATCATCTCGGCGGTGCTGTCGTTTCTCTCCGCCTCCTCGTCTCCCCCCTGGTCGTACGTTATCGTCAACGTGAACTACGTACTAATGGCGTATTTCGCCGCGATAGGAGTTATGGAGATAATAAGGTCGATCACCGGGTCGCGTCCCGGATCGGGAAGGAAAACCGTGACGATCGTTCTTCTCGCTGCGGCGCTCGCAGTCGGCTGGTTCTCGCTGGCGATGTTTCTTCCCGTCCTTTTGCCTATTCTCTCATATTTCGGCGCGTTCCGCTCCATAAAGTCGCGGAAAAAGCCGGATGAACCGAGGTAACTGATAAAAATGAACAAGAAAAACAAATTTATGAAAAATCTGCCGTTCTTCATCTGCAGTATTTTCGCGGTGGTCGTGCTGGGGTGCTACGCCATAGCCGTCGCCCGATTCCACGTCCGGGCGCTACGCGCCGGGGCGGTGGCGGTGCTGATCTACGCGGCGGTGACGCTTGCCGTTTTCCTCATTTCGAGGGGAAAGAACGCGTCGACGATCTCCGGAGAGGACCGGCTGATCCTCAGCCGCGCGGTCTTCGACAGCCTTGACAGGCTGGAGTCTCCCGTTCTGATCTGCCGCCAGGACGGAAAGATCGTCTGGTGCAACAGCGGTCTCTCCTCCGTGCTCCCCGCCCTCAAAAGAGTCAGCGGGAAGACCGTGGAAGAGGTCCTGGGCGTCTCCGCGGAGGAGTTCAGCACGGCGGAAAACAAAGGCGGATTCACGTTTGAGCTGGGGAACGAGTATTACATCGCGGAGACCCAGCAGATAAAGTCAAGCAGAGGCGACCTTCTCATCATCTCGGCTCCCGCCACCGGATTCAAAGCGGCGACCGACGAGCTCGCCCTTTTCCGCCAGCGGATCGAAGAAAGCGAGCTGGTCGTGGCGTACGTTTATATCGACAACTTGACGGAGCTCTCTCAGAACGAAGGCGAGTCGTTCCGTCCCGCCGCGACGAAAATCGACGAGTTCCTCAGAGAATGGGCGGCGGACGTCAACGGGATCATCAAGGAATTCGAAAGAGACAGGTATCTTCTCATATTTGAAAAGAGATTCCTCGACAGATATAAGGAAACAAAGTTCGACGTGCTCGACAGCATCAGGGATATCAGAGTCGGGAACGACCGGCTGCCCGTTACGGTGTCCATGGGGATCGCCTCAGTCCGGGGCGAATTCGCCGAGAAGGACAAGGCCGCCAGGGCTGCCCTCGACATGGCGCTGGGGCGCGGCGGCGACCAGGTGGTGGTGAAATCCGACGACAGCACCGAATTCTTCGGCGGGAGGACCAAGGCCTCCCAGCGCAGGAGCGGCGTCAAGTCCCGCGTGGTGTCAAACGAGCTTCTGATGCACATTTCCCGGTCGTCCGGCGTGTTCATCATGGGACACAAGTACCCGGACTACGACTCCGTCGGCGCCTGCGTGGGACTGGCGCGCGTCGCCGAATTCTGCGGCGTGGACGTTCACATCGTCGCGGATCCGGAAGATCCGAACGTGGCGCTCTGCCGTACGCTCTACGACGGGGACGCCGGTGCGGAGGACGATCTGTTCATCACCTCCGAGACCGCCCTTGACGTTGTCAGGACCGACTCCTTTGTCATCATGACCGACGTGAACAACATCGACATTTCGGAGTGTCCCGATCTTATCGGAGTTTGCGGCGGATACGCCGTCATCGATCACCACAGGAAACACGCGGAGTTCGCCCGCCGCCCCGATATAGAGTACATCGAGACGAAAGCGTCCAGCGCATGCGAGCTGGTGGCTGAAATGATGGAACAGGTGCTCCCCGCGGGATTCGTGGGCACCGGCGAGGCAAATCTGATGCTCAGCGGCATCATTCTCGACACGAAGAAGTTCACCCGCTCCACCGGAGCGCGGACTTACGGCGCGGCGCTCTACCTGCACGATAACGGCGCGACTCCCGAGGCGGTGCAGGAGCTGTTCAAGTCGGGACTCGACAGCTTCGTGAAGGAAGCGAAATTCCGCTCCGGAGTCAGAGTGTACAGGCAATGCACCGCGATCACGGTCTGCGATACGGACGGAGAGGGGGGCACCTCGGACAAGGTGCTTGCCTCCACGGTCGCGGACAACCTCATAGGCGTCCGCGGGATCAAGGCGGCGTTCGCCATCGTGAAGCTCGGCGACGTGATCCACATCTCCGCACGGTCCTCCGGCGAGATAAACGTCCAGCTTATCCTTGAAAAGCTGGAGGGGGGCGGTCATTTCGACACCGCGGGGACACAGATCAGGGGATGCACCCCCGACGAGGCGGAGGTGCGCCTCAAGGCCGCCATCGACGAGTACTTCGACAGCCTGGGATAAGACTTACCGCAGAAAACAAACCAAAACAAAACAGCCGCCCGTGGCGGCGGAAACGGAGATATGATATGAAAGTCGTACTTTTACAGGACGTAAAGGGCAAGGGCAAGAAGGACGAGATCGTCAACGTGTCCGACGGATACGCGCGCAACTTCCTGTTCCCGAAGGGACTCGCCGCAGAGGCGTCGGGCTCCGTGCTCAACGAGATAAAGAACCGGGAGGCGTCCAAAGCCCACAAGGCGGAACTGGAGCTTGCGGCGGCAAAAGAGACGGCGGAAAAGCTGGAGGGGGTCACCGTGAAATTCAAGCTCAAAGCCGGAGACGCCGGCGGGGACTCGAAGAAGCTCTACGGTTCCGTCACTGCCAAGGACATCGCAGACGAGCTGGAAAAGCAGTGCGGCGTCGTCATCGACAAGAGGAAGATAAGTCTCAGCGAGCCCATAAAGCAGTTCGGTCCCTTCGAGGTGCCGGTGAAGCTCCACACCTCCGTCACGGGTACCGTGAACGTGATCGTCACCGAGGCGTGACGCCGGTCGGACTGCTCCTCTATTTCATCATTTTCGCCGCGCAGACGCGGCAGAACGGAGATCGCAATGAACGAAGAACTGCAAAGGAGAATGCCGTTCTCTCTTGACGCCGAGCAGGCGGTCCTGGCGTCCGTAATGATAGATCCCGCTTGCATGGACAAGGTTTCCATGATCGTCACGAGCGACGACTTTTACGTGGAGGATCACGCGGAGATTTTCAGGATCATGCTGAGCATGTACCTGAAAAGCAAGAACATCGACGTGGTGACCCTCCTGTCGGAGCTGAAGAACAACGAAGTCTTCGACGAGGAAAGCGGAAGAGAGTATCTGAAGCTCATCGCGGACGCGGTCCCGACGGCGTCCAACGCCGAGGACTACGCCAGGATCGTGAGGAACGAGGCGGTACTGCGCCGGCTCATAAAAACCGGAGAGAAGATCGCGGAGGACGCCTACTCCGCAGACGCGGACGACGCGGATCTCCAGCTTGAGAGCGCGGAGGAGAGAGTCTACTCCATCGCAGACGACAGGGAAAACAAGTCCTTCGTCCCGCTCAAGCAGCTGGTGGCGACCGTGCAGCAGCAGATACGAGAGAGAAAACTGGATCCCGAACTGAACATCGGGACTCCGACGGGTTTTCCCGCGCTGGACAACGTGATCGTCGGTCTCAGCGGAAGCGACCTTATCCTCGTGGGGGCGCGCCCCGGAATGGGAAAGACCGCGTTCGCAATGAATATCGCCACCCAGGCGGCGGAAAAACTCGGCAAGACCGTCTGCATATTCTCCCTTGAAATGTCGGGAGAACAGCTTGCTCTCAGGATGCTTTCCAGCGAGGCGCAGGTGGACAGCTATAAGATGAGGACCGGACGGATCGACGATCCCGAGTGGAAATCCATAGCTTACGCGGCGTCAAAGCTCGCCGAGCTCGATATCCTGATCGACGACACCCCGGGCGCTTCCGTGGCGAACGTCATAGCGAAAATGAGAAGGGTGAAAAACCCCGGACTCATAGTCATCGACTATCTCCAGCTCATGCAGGGCGACGAAAAACGGCGTAACGAGAACCGCGTTCAGGAGGTCGGCGATATCTCCCGCGGCCTGAAACTGCTGGCGAAGAAGCTCAACGTCCCGGTCATCGCCTGCGCGCAGCTCTCCCGCGGACCCGAGGGAAGACCCGACAAGCGTCCCATGCTGTCCGACCTCCGCGACTCCGGAGCCATCGAGCAGGACGCGGATATCGTTCTCTTCCTCTACCGGGACGAGTATTACAAGGATAAGGAAAACACCAAGAGTCTCGCCGAGGTCATCGTGGCGAAAAACCGTCACGGCTCCCTTGAAAAGGTGAAACTCGGGTTTATCGGTCAGTACACAAAGTTCACCAACCTGAGTCCGGAGCTGTCAAGCGCGGTGGACTGACGGCGGCCCCGGCGCACGGGTACCGTATCTGACAGTCGTCCGGAGGGATCGTCTCATGCTCGAAAGAATACAATCGCCGGAGGATCTGCGGGAGCTCCCGATAGACGAGCTCCCGCCTCTGGCGGAAGAAATAAGAAAAAAGATTCTCGACACCGTGTCGGAAAACGGGGGCCATCTGGCCTCGAATCTCGGCACGGTGGAGTTGACTTTGGCTCTTCACTACGTTTTTGACACGCCTCGGGACACGATCGTGTTCGACGTGGGTCACCAGTGCTACACGCACAAGCTTATCACCGGCCGCCGGGACGTCTTCGGCACTCTGAGGCAGACCGGAGGACTGTCCGGCTTTTCAAACCGGGAAGAGAGCGTCTACGACACGGTGACCGCCGGTCACAGCGGTCCGTCCGTTTCCGCCGCGCTGGGAATAGCTCATTCAAAAAAGCTCCGCGGAGAGGACTCGTACACCGTCGCCGTGGCGGGAGACGGCTCGTTCACAAACGGGATGATCTACGAGGCGCTGAACAACTGCGCGGAGCGCGGGCTGAAGCTGATCGTCGTTCTGAACGACAACGGCATGTCCATCTCCGACAACGTGGGCGGACTGTCAAAGTATCTCTCCCGCGTCAGAACGAGCGGACGGTATTTTTCATTCAAATACAGGCTGAAAAGATTTTTCATGCACGTGCCGCTCATCGGACGCCACCTCGTCCGCGGCGCAAGGAGGATAAAGGAAGCCGTAAAACGGCTCTTTCTGAACACCAATATGTTCGAGTCCCTGGGGCTGGAGTATCTCGGTCCCGTGGACGGAAACGATATAAAAAAGCTGCTCCGTGTCCTCGGCGAGGCGAAGACGAGAGAAGAATGCACCCTCGTCCACGTGAAAACAAAAAAGGGGCTTGGTTATCCCTTCTCCGAGGCCGATCCCGGGAAGTATCATTTCACTCCCCCGTTCGATACCGGAGAGGGCGTCGCGGCCTCCGGCAGGTCGTTCACCTCAGCTGTATCGGATACTCTCTGCGAGATGGGCGGGGAGGACGACAAGATCTGCGCCGTCACCGCCGCCATGCCGGAGGGGACCGGACTTTCGGCATTTGCAGAAAAGTTCCCGGACCGGTTTTTCGACGTAGGTATCGCGGAAGAACACGCGGTGACTTTTGCCTCCGGACTGGCGATCGGCGGGATGAAACCGGTATGTGCGATTTATTCTACATTTGCCGAACGCGCCTTTGATCAGCTTCTTCACGACGTCTCAATGCAGAAGCTGCCGTTCACCCTTCTCGTCTCCCACGCGGGATTTGTGGCAGGAGACGGATGCTCCCATCAGGGGATATTCGATACTGCGCTGTTCTCCGCGATCCCGTCAGTCGCCATTTACGAGCCGGATTCCTATGCCGAGCTTGACGGGATGATCCGCGGCTCCGTCGGATCCGGTTCCATCGACGTGATCCGCTATCCCAAAGGGAGAGAGGCGGTCTACCCGAGGGAGAAGTTCGCAAAACGGGGCGACTTTACTTTCTCCTACGGAACAGACGGCGCCGACGCCGTCATCCTCACACACGGCAGGCTGACCGCTCACGCCGCCGGAGCCGCTGAGATCGCCTCGGCAGACGCCGCGGTCGGAGTCGTGCGCGTGAGCCGGCTTTTCCCCGTTCCGACGGATGAGATCCTCCCTCTCCTCGAGGGTGCGGGGTCCGTTATCATCGCCGATGAAGGCGTTCTTTCCGGCGGCTGGTGCGAGATCGTTTCCTCGGCGCTCACGGAAGCCGGATACCGCGGAAAGACCGTCAGTGTCGCCGTCGGCGGGGAGTTCCCTCCTCACGGCGATCTCGACAGCCTTTTCAAAATGTACGGGCTCGACGCCGACGGACTTGCGGAGAAGGCGCTGGATTCCCTGAAGGACGACAAATAATACGGAAAAAACCGATCTTCTTCTTGACAGCGGCTCAGGCAATGATGTAATATATTCTACGGAAGACAACGGACCCGCGGATCTGCAGACCCATGCAAATTTTCCCCCGCGGCCCGCGCGCGGTCTCCCGCGCAAAACGAGATTTATATGGAAGATAACAAGGTCATCCTCTTTGACGGCAAAAACCTCGACAACTTTTACGCCTGGGACGACGAGGTCCCGGATAAAAAGGGCGTGCCCGAGTGGGAGATAAAGGATGGCGCCATGACCGTCACCCGCGGTCACCTGGTGTCGAAATACGAGTACGGCGACGCTCACGTACACGTGGAGTTCCGCATTCCCGATCAGCCCGACCGGGAGGGTCAGTGGAAAGGCAACAGCGGAGTTTACGTACACGGATGCTATGAGATCCAGGTGCTCGATTCATGGGGCAACAAGCCCACCGACGATGAGTGCGGCGCCGTCTACGGCATATTCCCGCCCCGGGTCAACGCTTCCCTGCCTCCGGAGCAGTGGCAGACCTATGATATTATCGTCCGCGCCGCCAAGCTGAACAAAGACGGCTCGATCAAAGAGCCCGCCGTCATGACCGTCATCCACAACGGCATCGTCATCCACAACAACAGGGTCATCCCGAGAAACAACCCCGGCGGAGTC
>CACXCL010000030.1 GCA_902766115.1 uncultured Ruminococcus sp. | reverse complement strand
GCCGGGAGAAGGAAAGACCCCGGACGCCGACAACGGCGAGAGCATGATCTTCGCTTACCTCACGGAGCGCGACGGCGGCGAGACGCTTATCGTTCTCAATACCTTCGTGCGGCCTCTGTCGTCAACCGCGGCGACTCTCAGGATCATCACCGTGATCGTTACCGTGTTTGTCATCATCGCCGCGGCGGCGCTGTCCCTGATCCTTTCAAGAAGGCTCTCGCAGCCTATCGTCGGCATGAGCGCCGGAGCGGGTAGACTCGCCGCCGGAGATTACTCCGTGAAGTTCGGAGGCGGCGGATACAGAGAAGCCGACGAACTGGCGGACACGCTGAATCTGGCGGCGCATGAGATGGGGCAGACGGACAGGATGAGGCGCGATCTCATCGCCAATGTGTCCCACGATCTGCGGACGCCCCTGACGGTCATTTCGGGCTACGCGGAGATCATGCGCGACATACCCGGCGAGATGACACAAGAGAACGTGCAGACCATCATGGATGAGACGAAGACCCTCTCCACCCTGGTGAATGATATGCTCGAGTCGTCGAAGCTCTCCGACGGCGCGGTGAAGCTCCGACCCGGGGTGTTCGATATGGGCGAAACGGTAAGAGAAGCTGTCAGACGGTACGCCGCCGTATACGGCGCGGAAGGATACGTTATTACGGCTGAGTGCGACGGGGGAGTTGTCAACGCCGACAGGATGCGTATCACCGAGGCGCTGTACAATCTTCTTAACAACGCGGTGAACTACACGGGAGACGACAAAAGGATCTTTGTCCGTGAGATATCCCGGGACGGCAGGGTGCGTGTGGAGATCACCGACACGGGCGACGGCATCCCCGAGGATGAACTTCCGCTTATCTGGGACAGATACTATAAATCAAAGGAATTTCACCGCCGCACCGGCGCGGGGACGGGTCTCGGTCTTTCTATTGTGAAGAACATCCTGATCCTCCACGGCGCAGAGTTCGGCGTAAGATCCCGCAAAGGCGAGGGGAGCACCTTCTGGTTTGAGCTTCCCGAGGCGAGCGGGCGGAAAGAAAACGACTCCGGGAGGGAAGAAAAATGAGATACGGTCTTGTGATATTCGATATGGACGGCACGGTGCTGGACACGCTGGGCGACCTCACCGCGGCGCTGAATCACACTCTGCGGGAACACGGCTTTCCCGAACATACGCTTGACGAGGTGAAAAGCTACATCGGGAACGGGGTGAAAATGCTGCTCAAACGGGGCGCGCCGGAGGGGACCGATGACAAGACTCTTGCCGAAATGTATAAGACGTATGCCGAATATTATTCTTCTCACCTGGATATCAGTACGAAACCCTACGACGGCGTCGAGGGACTGCTGAAAATGCTCGGAGAGAGCGGCGTGAAACGCGCGCTTCTCTCAAACAAAGCGGACGGTGCGGCGCGAGCGCTGTGCGACGAGTATTTCCCCGGACTTTTCGATCTGGCTCACGGCGAGAGAGAAGGGGTACCGAGAAAGCCCGCGCCGGACGGGGTGTTCGAGATCCTTAGGGAGATCGGGATCCCCGCGGAGCGGACCCTCTACGTGGGCGACTCGGGCGTTGATCTGGAGACGGCGCGTCGTGCGGGACTCGACTGCGCTCTGGTCGACTGGGGGTATCTGAACAGCGAGATAACCCTTGCGGGGCGGGAGTTTTCCGTCTCCTCGACGGACGAGATCGTCCGCCTGGTACTTGCATAAACGCAACACACCCCCGCGAATCCGCGGGGGTGATTCTTACTTTTTTGCGCCGGAGAAGCGCTCTTTTCTGCCGCTCTCCTCAAGCTCTCGTTCATATTCTCCGGGATTTTTGAGGTAGAAATCCTGGTGTCGCTCCTCGGCGGGCCAGAACGACTTGAACGGCTCGAGTGAGATGAAAACATCCTTCCCGGACTCTTTCTTCAGGTCGCGGATCTTCTCCTCCGCGATCCTTTTTTGCTCCTCCGAGACGTAGTAGACGGCGAGGGTGTATGAGCGTCCCCGGTCGATGAACTGCCCGCCGCCGTCGAAGGGGTCGACCCCGGCGATATAAACGTCAACCAGCTCGGAAAAAGACGTAAGACATTCGTCGAAATCGACGCGGATAGTCTCACGGTGGCCGGTCTTCTGCGCTTTCACGTCCTCGTAGGACGGATCTTCCTCGTCGCCGCCGGAATAGCCGCTGACGACCGCCGTCACGCCCGGACGTATCTTCATCACCGGCGCGATGCACCAGAAGCATCCGCCGGCGAAATATGCTGTAGTCATGTGGGGGATCTCCTTTTTCGAAAAACCGGAAATAATTACTCGTGGATGACAAATTTCAGATCAAGAATTGTCAGACCGTCGTGTTTCGGACACGTTTTGCATCTTCGGACAAACTCATCATACCGCAGATTCGGCTCCGCCTCCAAACAAAGCGCGAAAGCGCCGGCCAGATGAGGGATCGACCAGCTCTCCGAGATCGCCTTGCTCCAGTGAATATACTCCGAATTCGTTTCATTTCCCGGAGACGTTCTTCTTGTCGAAGGAACGAAGCAAAGGGATCTGAAATAATCGGCAAAACCGGGTCGTTCCTTGTTTCTTTCGTAATTCTCAACCTGCCATTTGTTGAGCTCAAAAAAGATCCGATCCCGCTTTTTGAAACAGTCAATCCCCTGAAAATCTCGCCCGAAAGATTCCGCGTCGATCAGGACACATCCCGCTTCAAGCAGTTGATCTGCAAGACTGTTTCTTTCGTCCTTTTGATTTTTTGAGAACGGGGCGGAGAGACTGACGACACGGATGGGAGAATTGCAGTTGCGGTTGTATTCAACAACTTTTTGCATTGCCTCAAGTTGAAACTCGTAATACGTCTCGGGATCGTCCGTTTTGTTAGGAATGGCGAAATAGACCAATTCGGATCCCGGAGCGACTCCGCAGGAAGAACCGCTCAAAAATCCGGCGCAGGTCATCCCGTGAAAGTCGGGAAAAGAATTGTCGGGGTGGTCGGGAAATACTTCAATATACTCGATTCTGTTTTTGAATTCAACATGATCCCGATTGATCGGTCTGACGATCACGGCGACCTTAATTCCTTTTCCGGTCAGTCCGGAGTTGTTCAGCGCGTTATTTTTTCCGGACTGAATAACCTGCTCCGCCATTGCCTGCAGTTTGTTCGGGAAAACGGTCTCCGTATTAAAACACAACTCGGACAATTCTGCCTCGGATTCTATTCTGACGTCACGGTCGGACAGATCTCTGTAACATAACTGCCAATTTGATTCAACGGTGAACGGAGGCACTGAATCATAGTATTCTGTTGTAATGCAGGAAGGCAAATCAAAAAAAGACGTTACGTTTTTTGACATTTCTCGCCCTCCTTGTGGATGAAAAACTCTCTATACTCATTATACAGTCGATTAAACGAAAAATCAAGGATAGTGCATGGAAAGGAAGCAATAAGTTCCGGGTTACGTACTTTTTTGGCTATGGTGTCAGCCAAGGATGGAGGAGGAGCCCGAGGGGGAGGAAAACTTCGGCGTTTGAGATGGTCCTCTCTCCCCCATGAGAGGGAATTTGCCGCAGCAAATTCCCACATTATAGGTCTTTTGGTCGGTTTTTGAATGGAAATGAAGGTGCTCTACGGAGAGACGGTGCGTAATCGCTCAAGCACTTCTCCCCTGTTGCGGTGCCCGAAATTCTTTGCTCGCTATTCGCTCGCAGAATATCGACCGCTGCCACTCGCTCGCCTCCCTCCCCCTGCCACCGGCAGCGGTCGGCTCACTCCCCCGCGATTTGTTCGAATACTAAACTTGTTCGTTGTAAACATCTGTCTCCCCCGTCATCGCAATTTCTTTATCGGAGAGCGACTGTGGCGCTCTGCACGGATACAAAATCGTTAGTTGTATTGCTCCGTTCGCGTCGTCACAGCGGGACGTTATCGGAAAAGCCAAAGTATAGACTTGTTCCGGGCTCCCTTATGGGGGAGTAATAGGGTCGTTGATGTATTACTATGAGGGGACATCTTTTCAAAAAACCAAGGCGCGAAGGATTTCGCGCCTTTAAATTCATATTTTGAAAAAATGTGTCCAAAGACACATTTTTCGGGCAAACAGGAAGTATTTGAGCGTTTATTTGGGACAAACGCCTGTTTGCTGGTGTGGGACGCTTTTTTTAAAAAGCGCCCCGCAATAAACCACAAAAAACCCGCTTCGGCGATTGCCGGAGCGGGTTTCTCTTATGTCCGATTATTCAGCCGGGGTCTCCTCGGCGGGAGCTTCCTCAGCGGGTGCTTCCTCGACCGGTTCCTCGACCTTCTTGCGGGTCCTCTTGGGTTTCTCCTCGACCGGAGCCTCCTCAGCGGGAGCTTCCTCAGCCGGAGCTTCCTCGACCGGAGCTTCCTCAGCCGGAGCTTCTTCCTCGGCGTCGTCCTCAACGGGCGCGTCCTCGGGGAGCTCCATCAGAGCGCGGATCGAGAGACTGATGCGGTGGTTAGCCTCGTTCACGTCGGTGATCTTCACGCGGACCACGTCGCCGTTCTTCAGCACTTCGGAGGGCGTTGCGATCTTGTGGTCGGTGATCTGGCTGATATGGATCAGACCGTCGACGCCGGGCACCAGCTCGGCGAAAGCGCCGAAGGGCATCAGGCTGACGATCTTCACGTCCGCCTCGTCGCCGACGCTGTATTTTTCCTTGAACTGGTTCCAGGGATTCGTGCCGTCGGTCTTGTATGAAAGGGAAACGCGCTTTTTCTCTCTGTCCAGCGCCTTGACGGTGACGTGGATCACGTCGCCGACGGAGACAACCTCGGACGGATGCTTGATCCGGAGCCAGGACAGCTCGGTGTTGTGGACCATGCCGTCCACGCCGCCGAGGTCAACGAACGCGCCGTAGGACGTGAGGGATTTGACCTCTCCGTCAAACTCCTGACCCACTTCGATGTTTGCCCAGAATTCAGCCTCTTTGGCGCGGCGCTCTTCTCTCTGCACCGCACGGATGGAGGCGTACGCCTTTTTCCTCTCGGATTTCACTTCGATGATCTTGACTCTCTGAGTCGTGCCCACAAGAATGTCCAGATCGTTGTCGCGGGGAACGCCCGTGAGAGACGCGGGGATGAACACCCTCACGCCGTCGATGTTGATGATCACGCCGCCCTTGACGGCCTCGGTGATCTTGCCCTCGACGATCTCGCCGGACTCGTAAGCCGCCACCAGCTTGTCCCAGTTGCGGTCGGAGTCGACCCTGTTCTTGTCAAGAGTCGCGATCCCGTCGATGTCGCTGACCTTGACGACTTTTGCTCTGACAACGTCTCCAACTTTATACAGG
>CACXCL010000029.1 GCA_902766115.1 uncultured Ruminococcus sp. | reverse complement strand
GGCTGAGTACCGGCTGCTCGCTATGCTTTACCGGGTGCGGACTCCCACCGCACTATATTACCTGCACCGAACTGGCGCACCCCCTTTCTCATTATATCACACGGTCAAGGCGCTTCGCCCGCAAGGCGGCGCCTGCGGCGGCCTTGACTTCGTGTGATGCGCCGGTTGATGCGGGCGGCGAAGAAGCCGCTCAGCAGAAAGGGGGTTCCGCAGATGGAACTGATCACTCTACAGCGCGCACTTACAGAAGTAGCGCAAGCCTACTATCTCGCCGGTCTCGACGTCGACGACGCCGTCGTCGTTGACGTTGCCGACAGATCCGGCCCGCACGACCTCATCACCGGCGCCGATGATCACGCGCCCTTGCGGGCGGCGCTCATCGAGGCGCGCCGGCTCTGGGTCGAGGCGACGAGCAACCGCCGCCGCCGCGACGTCTCCGCCGATTTCGGCGGATTCCTCGCGATCATCGGCGACGACGGATGGATGCCGACGTCGGCATCCATCGTCTACGTCGACGCCTTCACCGGCAAAGCAGAGACAGTCTTCCGGATATACCGGAACGAGAGAGAGGCAAAAAAGGGGGGTTAATCCCCCCTTTTTTTGTGCTCCCACATCAATTTGACGCCGCAGAAGGGGCAAAACCTGAAAATCCGGATAACCTGCCGCCCACAACGACAAGTGCCGATAAAAACGCCGTCAAGAGGTCTGAATATCATATAAAATTCCACTCCTTATAGACGAGGGAGGGCGAGATCTCGACGTGACGATCCCAGACCGGCGCCTCGGAACCGAGGAACTCCGTGGCGTCATTGGAGTATGCAAAGGACGGAAGCGCCAGCCGTCCCCCGTGAAGATAATACCGCCCGCCGATCTTCTGCCCCTCCTGCTTCGTCATGTATTTGTATATATATTTGCTCACCCTGTCCCGGTCGGTCTCGGTCTCGCCTATCAGCATGAGCGTAGACCACCCCCACCGCCAGTCTTCGAGATTATATATGATCTGTCCGCGGCGGCGGTGTCCCGAGGGCTTGAACTTCAACGATTTTTGATTCGCCAATAGGTGAAAATGTATCGCCTCGCCGTCCTTGTGATGCTCCGGAACGCAGACATATTTCAGACCGTGCCGCGTGACCCTGTTCGAGAGCCATATTTTCAGACGTCCATAGGTTTCCTCGTAGGATGATCTATCTGTATACGAACGGTCGAAGGTCAGCGTAACGAATGCGTCCAGATCGGGATTACATGCCACAAGGTCAAAAGCCGCCGTTCTCGCCCGGCGTGTCGCCCTTTCGAGGTATATTTCCTTCGCCCGGGGGTCGATGACATCATCGGGGCCCAGATCAAGGCCGTAATCAAGGACGGATTCCGGGATCCCGTCCTCGGGATCCTGCCGGGCTTCCCACCCGGGGAGCTTGAAAGCAGGACGGGAGAACTCGCAAACGGACGCCAACCGGAGACCGCCTCCGGGAGTAGGATAGAACTTCGCCCGGGCAGTGAATGTGATCTCCGAGATCGGAGAGGTGAAAGCATCATCAAAGTGTTCCCTTATCTCGTCTATCTTCGCTTGAATTTCCGGAGAATGAGCGATTTTTTTATCTTCGGAATTTGATGAAAGTGATGACATTCTGTCCCATATATCAAGTAATAGTAGGGATCGACGGCGGCAAGCCGTTGAGAGAGTGCAGACTTGAAAGAATTTTGCCTCCGGCGGCCGCTCGCCGCGGGGGCAGAGTTCGAGGGATCAAGGCACCAAAAAAACCCCTTCTTTCGAAGAGGTTATAAGGTGCTCGACGCGACCGACGAAGCCGGAGACGAGCAAATCACCGGGCGCCGTGGGGCTGATCGCGTTTAGATCAGGGGGTCCCTGATCCCTGTCACTCTATCAGCATTATACCACAGCAATACCGGGATGTCAACAGTTTTTCCGCAAAATCTATACCGCCACCGGGAGGAAGAACATGAAAAACGCTCGACCTACGAAAATACAGATTTTGAGGAAGAACCCGCCCGCCCGCCCCTGGACTCGCTCGCGCTCGCCGACCGCGCGCACGTTGCGCGCGCCTGTCGGCTCGCACGTCGCTCGTCCACCTCGCCGTCCGGGCGACGGCGCCGCCCGCTTGCTCGGTGCTCCCGCACTCGCCCGCCGCGCACGGTGCGCGCGGTGGTCGGTGCTTGGTCGCCCCGAGTCTCGCTCAAGCGGCGAGCCGCCCTCGTATGAGGAGCCCGCGCCACGGCATTTTTGCGGCCGAGGGGCTTATTACAAGCCCTGCCGGGTACAAAATGTTTTTTTTGTCTGGCTCGCTCCGCACCCGGAGCGACAACCCGCTCGCCCCCCGGCTCGCCGACAAAAAACGCATTTTGTATAATAAGCCCAGTTTTTTTAGAGATACGCATACAGAGGGTTTTCGCTGCTGCCCCGCCGATTTGCGATACAAAAGAATAACAATCCGACCGGAACGTCCTGAAGCGTTCGGTCGGATTGTTTATTATTCATGAATTTCTTTTTAGGTATTTCCGTTTGGTCGCTTCGCCGCCTCTGATGTGCCGTTCGGATTTATTGTTTTCCAGCACTTCTCTCGCCAACTTATACAGATTCGTGTCTGCTGCTCTCAACCGGACAGTCACGTCCTTATGAACCGTAGATTTACTTATCCCGAATTGTTTTGCGGCGTCTCTGATCGTGCATCGTTTTTCGACGAGATATTCGGCGATCTTTATACATCTTGAGCTTCCGTTTAAGCTATCAAAGATCATATCCGGCCCTCATATACTGTTTTATCGGATTTCCCTGCACTATCGCGTCAGTTCCTTCCGCTAACGACAGTATATGATGACTTAAAGCCGAAGATGATCGTTCATAATTTGTTAATAATTATTCCCCGTACCCGTCGGGATTCATTGACTGCCATCTCCAGGAGTCTTCGCACATCTCTTTAATACCGTACTCGGCGCGCCATCCGAGCTCCTTTGCCGCCTTTGAGGGGTCAGCGTAGCACGTCGCTATATCTCCCGGGCGTCTTCCGGTGATCTTATACGGCACTTTTACTCCGGTTGCTTCCTCGAAATTCTTTACTATGTCAAGTACGCTGTAACCTATCCCGGTGCCGAGGTTGTAGATACTGAGCCCCGATTTATCCTTGATCTTTTTCAGCGCCATGACGTGTCCTTTTGCCAGGTCCACCACGTGGAGATAATCGCGAACGCCAGTGCCGTCGTGGGTGTCGTAGTCGTTTCCGAAGACGTTCAGATGATCGCGTTTCCCTATGGCCACCTGTGTGACGTAAGGCATGAGATTATTGGGGATACCCGTCGGATTCTCGCCGATCAACCCGCTTTTATGGGCGCCGATAGGATTGAAATATCTCAGGAGAACAACGTTCCATTCGTTATCTGCAAACTGGATATCCGTCAGGATCTGTTCAAGCATGGATTTCGTCCAGCCGTAAGGATTCGTGCATGTCCCCTTCGGGCAGTCTTCGGTTATCGGCACAAACTTCGGGGTGCCATATACCGTGGCGGACGAAGAGAAAATAATGTTCTTAACACTATGGGATCGCATCACATCCAGAAGCGTGAGCGTCCCGGAAATGTTGTTGTCATAATACTCCCACGGAATTCTGACAGATTCGGCGACAGCCTTGAGCCCTGCGAAATGGATGCAGGAATCTATATCCTCATTCCGGAAGATGTTTTCCAGAGCTTCCCTGTCGCGGATATCGTCTTCATAGAATTTTACGGGTTTTCCGGTAATCTTCTCGACTCTTTCAAGGCTCTTTTTGCATGAATTGGAAAGATTGTCGATAACGACGACGTCGTACCCTTCGTTCTGTAATTCGACGACTGTGTGAGAACCGATATAACCCGCTCCTCCGGTTACAAGAATCGACATTAATTAACCCTCTCTTTATTTGATTTATCTCTTTTTCCAAAGTCCGTCCGGATATACTCCGTCTTCGATGAGCTGCCTGATCCTCCGTATGGTCCCCGGCTTATCCTCTGCATAGGTCACGCCGAACCATTTTGCATCGGTGGTCAAAACCTTGACCGAGCACTCCCCCCGATCGATCATTTCGCCGATCGAATTGGGCAAAAGAGCTTCGCTTTTAAGTTCTGTGCCGCGTGCGTCGAGAAAATCCTTGAAGAAACGGTCCAGTCCGTTGAATACTGCGGGAGTGAAACCCCAGAAGTTCATCGATACGCTTGTTCCCGGCTCGATATCGTAAGACACACCGTCCTCCTCAAATCTCGCGCCGGTGTCGGTTTTGAAAATACTTGTCCTCTCGACTATAGACGTGAGTTTTCCGTTTTCAGTCTGACATATGCCTCTGCAGACGCTCCCGTTGTCAGTTAGAGTATTCTCGACCTGATAACCTATCATGCAGAATTCGGTTGAATCGTTGTCGAGTCCCTTCAGATGAGACGCTACCTTGAAGAACGGGTCCCTTCCGTAGAAATCGTCGGAGTTGATTACGGCGAACGGCTCGTTAAGATATTCTCTCGCGCAAAGAACGGCGTGGGTGGTGCCCCAGGGCTTTACCCTTCCATCCGGGACAGGATGATCTCCCATGCACATGTCAAGGGACTGGAACGCATATTCAACTTTAATGGCGTCTTTTACTCTGTTGCCTACGGTTTCCTTGAATATTTCATAGTTTTCCTCTTTGATGATGAATACGACGCGGTCAAAACCCGCTTCGATCGCATCATAGATCGAAAAATCGATGATAAATTCGCCGTGTTCGGTGAATTTATCGATTTGCTTCAGTCCCCCGTAACGGGAACCCATACCGGCGGCAAGGATAAACAACGTCATAAAACAGTCCTCTTTTCTGAATAAATAAGCTAACCATTACAGTTTTCATTCACTAATATTTTACTGTAATTGAAGGTAAAATGCAATATCTTAGTTGAAAAATATCCGCTTTTATCCATTTTTTTTACACGGAACAAACGACTTCGTATCGATAGCTCCGAAACATTGTCGTCAAATGAAAGAAAAACTTGCTTTTTGACTGTTTTTCGGGTATAATTTAGAAAATTATTTACAGATGAGAGACAAACATGGAATTACTGATAAAGTATTGCTCATTTCTTATCGTCTTAACGCTGAGTATCTCATTGATATCCTGCGGCTTGATGAGAGATACAGACGACGGACAAAAAACCAACTATGCTTCAGCAGATGTGATCGCCACTCCGGATCCGGAAACTACGGGGCCGGAAGATACGCAGGATACTAAGGATAGCACGGCGCCCGCTGTAATGCCAGACGGGTTCTACTTCAACGAGTATCTCGGCACTTCAAGAGAAAATATCCTTTCATGGCTCTCCTCTCATGAAAATGACGATTATTATCTCAATACGCCTTACGGAAATCCCGATCTCGGGTTTAACACCGACACCTGTATGAGACCAAACGGACGTTTTTCGGATGACGGACCGTGTATGACATGTACGGGTTTCGTAATTGACGTTCTGACAAACTCCGTCAAGGAAGATTCCGCGAAAGAAAACGTGCTGAACAAAATCGAAAACATGGTTGATGAATGCGTCGATAACGGGTGGATGTTCGACACGCCGTACTATACGGACATAGTCAATTCATATTTCTGGGCGGCTTTCGTCGAAGAATTCAACGATGGAGAAATCGTCAGCCGTAAGTTTGATACGATAGAAGAAATGCTCGCCTCAAAATCGCTTCGCCGGGGCGATATAATCTATTTCTCGCCTGACACCACCCCATACGGGATCGACGCGTACGGCAATCCGACGGATATTTACGGAAACACGATCGACAGTCATATCGGATTTTACTGGGGGGATGATTTTTCCGGCGAGAATCTCTTCTGGCACTCCATCGACGACTGGGTCGTGGACTGTCCTCTCAGAATATTTGAAGGCGGATACAATATGATATCCCCGCTGACGACGCCTTCGGATTACGAATACATACTTGTTATTCCGCTGAAATAAAAAATCAGGACCGCCACTGACATGCGGTCCTGTTTCTTTATCGCTGTACCCTGCCGGATCCGTCTCCGGAGGTGAGTTTTTTGACATCGTCGACGGACACCATATTGAAGTCGCCCTCGATCGAATGTTTGAGGCAACTGGCGGCGACTGCAAATTCTATCGCATCGCTGTCACCGTATCCCGATAGCAACGAATAGATCAGCCCGGCTCCGAAAGAATCGCCTCCGCCTACTCTGTCGACGATATGGATCGGATACTCTCTGCTGAAGCAACACTCTCCTTTCCTGAAAAGCATAGCCGACCAAAGATTATCGCTGGCGGATATCGACTTCCTGAGCGTGATCGCCACGGCTTCAAATCCGAATTTGTCGGTAAGCTGAGATGCGACGTCGGTATAGCCCGATCTGTCGAGTTTACCTTCCGTTACCGACGAGCCCTTTGCCGAAATCCCGAACACGTCAGCGGCGTCTTCCTCGTTGGCGATACAAACGTCAACGTATTTACACAGTTCGGTCATCGTCTCCCTCGCCTTTTCTTTCGACCAGAGTTTCTTTCTGTAATTCAGGTCGCAGGAAACGGTAATGCCTCTCTCTTTGGCTTTTCTGCACGCCTCAAGGCAGATCCCGGCAACGTTTTCTCCGAGCGCCGGAGTGATCCCCGTGAAATGGAACCAATCCGCGCCGTCAAAAATAACATCCCAGTCAAAATCGGAAATCGTCGCCTTAGCAATGGCGGAACCGGCTCTGTCATAGATGACCTTTGAAGGACGCTGACTGGCGCCTTTTTCGAGGAAATAAATGCCGACACGTTCTCCGCCTCTGACGATATGTCCGGTATCTACGCCGTATCTTCTCAGAGAATTGACGGCCGCCTGTCCGATGTCATTTTCGGGAAGTTTGGTAACAAAACGGGCGTCAAGACCGAAGTTGGCAAGAGAGACTGCGACATTGGCCTCGCCTCCGCCGAAAGTCACGCCGAATCTGTCCGCCTGCACGAATCTCAGATAGCCCTCCGGTGCAAGCCTGAGCATCAATTCACCGAAAGTTATGACTTTTTTCATACTGCTTATCACCCCTTCTTATTCCTTTTCCAAACGGATTCTAAAACCGGAAACAGGATCCGTCGACACAAACGAACTGTCAAACCTCAGCCCCTGCCCCGCAAGATGGAATGACGCTCTTTCCGGATGTTTTGTGGAAATAACGATCTCTTTACCGTCGCCGAACGATAGGATGGACGACAACAGCGTCGGGACGGTAAAGTCCCCGGTAATTCCCTTCACACGAAGCGAAAGCATTGTCGAGACAGCCTCTTCGGTAAGTTTTGTGATCCGGTCAAACTCGCCTTTATTGATCAGCTCTTTCTTGACCATCCAGCTTCCGCCGCAGGCAAAAACCTTGGGGAAAGAAAGATAATCGTTGAGATTCGACGCGTTGATCCCACCTGTGGGCATAAATCTCACCTTGCCGTAAGGGGCTGACATTGCCTTGATCATCGCTATCCCGCCCGCAGCTTCCGCGGGAAAGAATTTGACTGTATCAAGCCCCAGCGAGAGCGCGCATTCGATGTCGCTGGGCGTAGCGCAACCGGGTACTACGGGATAACCGTGGGAGATACAGTGATTTACCACATCGGGATTGAGTCCCGGTGAAACTATGAATTGCGCGCCGGCGCTCGTGGCGCGATCAGCCTGTTCCTTTGTGAGGACAGTTCCCGCGCCGACGATCATGTCGGGGTGCGAGGCGGTCATTATCTTTATGGCGTCTTCTGCCGCGTCAGTCCTGAAAGTGACTTCCGCGCACGGAAGACCGCCGTTGCAGAGCGCATCAGCGAGAGGCGCGGCTTTTTTTGCATCGTCAATCGCAACGACGGGAACTATTCCTATAAGTGACAACTCATCAATGATATTCATGGAAGATCCTCCTCTTTTCATCATGTATATTGTACTATCCGGAAAGGTCTTTGTCAACGTTTTACGTCCCCGGAACGGCAAAAAGATCAAGATCCCACATGGGAATACAGTTCTGTCTTCTGAAATAAAGCCGATAACCCGGATAAAGCGTCCTTATCAAGTCGGGGATCGAAAGAAAATCGTCCGTTCTGTGATATACGGAAACGGAAAGGCACGGTCTGAAGGAACGGATCGTGTCACTTGCGCCCCGCAGCGCGTCGGCCTCGTCGCCTTCAACGTCAAGTTTGATATAATCAACAGACGAGCCGTCAAGGATGGAATCCACCGTGTCGGCGGCAATTGTTACGGAAGAGGCTCTCCTGCTCGTGCTTCTGACTCCGGCGCCACGGCCCGCAGAAGATGAAAACCCGACGCTGCCCCTCGCGTCTGACAATACAACGTTGTGAAGGTTGATTATTATGTTTTTACGGCTCTCGGAAAATTCTTTGAGTTGTCGGAAGGACGCCGGATCAGGCTCAACACAGTAAACTTGTGTGAGGTGCGGAAAAGAATCCATCATACCTCGAAGCGTATCGCCTTTATAAGCTCCGCCGTCAAAACAAGACCGTATTTCATCTGTATGAATCAATTCCTTCATTGAATCGGAGAGAGACTGTGTTCTGCGCAGGTATTTCAGTTTTCCCGTCAGTCTGAAATTCACGAGATCATACAGGATCGCGCGGGACGTCTCGTCCGCGAGACTGTCTGACAATCGTTCAATTCTGTCATAAACGTCCAGAAAATGACTGTAATCAAACAAACATCCGCCGTAAAGAGGGACTTCGGGAATAATAAGATCATGTTTTTCGTCAAGAAGTTCCGCTGTTTGGATCACTTCCGGTCTGTTTGATCCGAAAGCCATCAAAACGGTCATGTCATTGCCGAAACAGCGTACCGCGTCAGAATAAGACATGACCTTCATTCCCCGAAAACAGCGATCCCTGACGAAACCGTCGGAGGCGAAGACGCCGTCCGCATCGATACCGCGGGCCTCAAGCAGGTCGAGAATCTTATCTGCTCCGTTGCCCGTACCGTAAAGGACGACGGGCTTCTCGCGCCGCGGAAGCGAGTCCCAGAAGGAACGGTTTTCGAAAGAAAAAGAGCTCATTTTTAAATATTATCTTCGAGATCGAGGAGTCTCATTGCGTTGCCGAAATACACTTCTTCCCTAACGCGGGGACTCATGGTGACAGCGGTAAATCTTTCGATCTCGCTTTCCATCGTTACTGTCGGATAGTCTGTCGCAAACATCAGTCTCTCCGTCCCGAGCTTTGAGATGATATGATCGGCTCTTTCGACAGACATCGCCCAGAGGGCGCTTGAAGTGTCGTACCAGACGTTTTCTCTCCCCGCGAGGTATTCAAGGGACTCGTCCCATGCCTTGTATCCTCCGAGATGAGCCGCCGCTATCCTCAAAGACGGAAATGTTTCCGCGATATAAGCTATTTTCTTCGGTTCCGAATACCTGTATTCGGCTCTGTCGTCACCGCTGTGGAAGTAAACCGGGATGCCCTTTGAGGACGCGATCTCATACAGAGGCATAAGACGTTTGTCGTCAACGTCAACCGCCTGAATATCAGGGTGAAGTTTTATTCCTGACAGCCCGAGGGAGATCGCGCGATCCACTTCCCTTTCCATATCGGGAAAATCCTGATGCATTGCCATAAAGCCCGCCGCGATAAACCCGTCTTTCTTCGCCTTGACGACGCAATCCGCGGCGTATGTATTGACTTTTTCGACCTGATGAGCGTTTGTGGCGACGGAAAGGATGAGGAAACCGTCCACTCCGTTTTTCCTGCACTGTGATTCAAGATCTTCAAGCGTGCCATAGCTGTCAACGGTAAAATCATAGAACTTGCCGAGATTATGAGTCGCTTTTTCGACTATTTCCGGCGGATAAACGTGTGTGTGTGAATCAAATTTTTTAAACATCGGGACCCCCGTTGGTGTAAAACAACCGATTGATTTTTATTTTCAGATGTGGTAGAATATATTCAAATAAAGACAGCCGCAGCCTGCGGCGGACAGGAGATAATATGGACTGCGTTTTTTGCGGAATTATAAGGGGAGACATCCCGTCAAAAAAAGTATATGAGGACGACACTGTTCTGGCGTTCCGTGACATCAATCCCGAGGCGCCCGTACATATACTGGTGGTGCCGAAGGATCACATAGCGTCCGCCGACATGATCGACACGACGAACTCGGAGATCATCGCGCATATTTTCGAGGTCATCCCGCAGATTGCGAAGGATGAGGATCTGACAGGCGGATACAGGGTCATAACCAATGTCGGACCGGACGGCGGACAGTCGGTGCCCCATCTTCATTTTCACATTTTAGGCGGTGCAAAACTCCCGATCCATATGGGCGTCTGACAGGTTCATATCTTTGTGACGCCGGTTATGAAACCGGCGTCACATTTTTTATTTGACAAATTCGGAATAAATAGATCTCAAAGCGGATTCAAAAACGTTCTCGTCAACGCCGATTATGATGTTGAACTCGGATGAACCCTGGTCGATCATCTTAATGTTTATATCGGCTTTTGTCAGAGCGTTGAACACTCTCGCGGCGGTACCCTTTGCCTTGACCATACCGCGTCCGACGACGGCGATAAGCGCCAGCCCGTCTTCAATGGTGATCGTATCGGGTTCGACCGTTGAGCAGATCCTGTTGAGGATCCTGTCCCTGCTCTCTCCCATCATTTCCGTATCGAGCACGACGCTCATCGTATCAATACCTGACGGAAGATGTTCAAAAGACACTCCTTCTTTTTCGATTGCCTCCAGGACCCGTCTGCCGAAGCCGGTCTCGGAGTTCATCATCGCCTTTTCGATCGAGATGACGGAGAACCCCTTTTTCCCGGCTATCCCCGTGATTACGGTCGATGATTCCGGTGCGCCGACGTCCGAGACTATCATCGTCCCCATAGTGTCCGGGTGATTGGTGTTTTTGATATTTATCGGTATCCCAACCGAACGGACCGGGAATATGGAATCCTCGTGAAGGACGCCCGCACCCATATAGGAAAGCTCGCGGAGTTCCTTATATGTGATGGTGTCGATCGTCTTGGGATTGTCAACGATTCGGGGATCGGCCATTAAAAACCCGTCCACGTCAGTCCAGTTTTCGTAAATCGAGGCGTACGACGCTCTGGCGACGATCGAGCCCGTTATATCTGACCCGCCGCGAGAGAACGTTTTTATGGTGCCGTTTGGCATTGAGCCGTAGAACCCGGGAATAACGGCGTATTCATGCTTTTTTAGCTCGGTACCGAGAAGCGTGTTCGTGATTTCCGATTCAAACACGCCGTCGTCTGCGAATTTGATAAAAGGAGCCGGATCAAGAAAATCGAAACCGAGAAATGAAGCGAGGATCTTCCCGTTAAGATACTCTCCGCGGCTTGCGGCGTAGTCGCGACCCGCGTGATGGGTGATCGCCCATTTTATATGGAGATACTCTTCCGTAAGATCAAGATCGATCCCAAGTTCCCCGATGATCGAGTCATATCTCTCCGTCACCCTTGAAAACAGTTCTTCAACGTCTTCGCCTGACGACGAAAGATTATAACAATCATAAAGCATGTCGGTAACCTTACTGTCGCCGTCAAAACGTTTTCCGGGAGCGGACGGTATCACGAATCTGATCCTGGGATCAGATAAAACGATCTTTTTTACTTTTCTGAACTGTTCCCCATCTGACAGAGAACTCCCGCCGAATTTTGCGACCTTCAAAGTCTGGTCTGCGCCGTGTCGGCTGATCCGATCAGACATACTAAATACCACTTCTTTCATGTTAGGAGTCGTAAAAAACATTACAGCCTTAATTATATTTTATGCACAGTCCGTTGTCAATGTTTGTTTTATACAAATCGGCGCTGTGTTTTTGCTTTTTTATAAATTATATTGAAAAAGTATTCACAGTCAAATCTTGTGACCGTGTTGACAAATCTGCAAGGCGATATTATAATTCTAATCAAAGGAGGTGCGCCAGTTCGGTGCAGGTAATATAGTGCGGTGGGAGTCCGCACCCGGTAAAGCATAGCGAGCAGCCGGTACTCAG
>CACXCL010000028.1 GCA_902766115.1 uncultured Ruminococcus sp. | reverse complement strand
GTCGAAAGGATGAGAGAACTCGGTCACGACGTGACGTTCGTCCGTGTCCCCGGCCGCGGCCACTGCGACCTTGACGACGCCTCGGAAAAACAGTTCACGGAAGCTGTGCTGAGTTCATTCCGTTGACAAAAAAATCCCCGTATTCCCGACCGGGAATACGGGGATTTTTCAGTTTCGTCATGCCATGATCTTGCGGTAGAGCTCCTTCAGTTCCTCAACGCTTGTGTCTCTCGGATTGCCGGGTCTGCAGGCGTCGGCGTAAGCGTCGGCGGCCAGAACGTCCAGATCCTCTTCCTTCACCTTCTCGTTGACGGAGGGGATCCCCACGTCCGCGGCAAGCTTCTTCACCGCGTCGACGGCGGCGGTCCTGTACTCGTCCTGAGTCATGGAATCGACTCCCTCGACCCCCATGGCGCGGGCGATCTCTCTGTACTTCTCGCCGGTGCACTCCTTATTGTACTCCATGACGATGGGAAGCATCATTGCGCAGGCGACTCCGTGAGGGGTATCGTAGTGCGCGCCGAGAGTGTGGGCGATGGAGTGGGCGATGCCGAGGCCGACGTTTGAGAAGCCCATCCCGGCTACGTACTGGGCAAGAGCCATGCCCTCTCTGTTTTCGGGCTTGTTTTCAACTGCGCCGCGAAGATTCTTCGCGATAAGTCTGATGGCCTCCAGATGGAACATATCGGTCATTTCCCACGCGCCCTTGGTGGTGTAGCCCTCGATGGCGTGGGTGAGAGCGTCCATACCGGTGGAGGCGGTGAGGCCCTTCGGCATGGAGGACATCATGTCCGGGTCGATTACGGCGACCTCGGGGATGTCATGCTCGTCAACGCAGACGAACTTTCTCTCTTTTTCCGTGTCGGTGATGACGTAGTTGATGGTCACCTCGGCGGCGGTACCGGCCGTGGTGGGAACTGCGATGGTGGGGACGGCGTGGTTCTTGGTGGGAGCCACTCCCTCAAGGGAACGCACGTCCGCGAACTCGGGGTTGGTGATGATGATGCCGATGGCCTTGGCGGTGTCCATGGAGGAGCCGCCGCCTATGGTGATGATGGAGTCGGCTCCGCAGGCCTTGAACGCCTCGACGCCCTCCTTCACGTTCTCGATGGTGGGGTTCGGCTTGATGCCGGAGTAGACTGTATACGGTATGCCCGCCTCGTCAAGAAGGTCCGTGACCTTGGCGGAAACGCCGAACTTCAGAAGGTCGGGGTCGGTGCATACGAATACGTGGCGGAAGCCCCTGGACTTCGCCACAGGAACGATTTCTTTTATCGCGCCTTTACCGTGATAGGATACCGTGTTGAGAATGATTCTTTGTGCCATAGCAAAAACTGTCCTTTCTTTTCGCCGGCGTGTTGCCGGATACCTCGGTTCTATTGTACCATAAATTGAGAAAAAAATCGTCACTTTTTCGGAAATAGGCAAAAAAAACGATATAAATCGTACCCCTCAAGTTGAAGTTTCACCGGCGGTATGGTACAATAGGATCAAGCGGATTTAAGTTCACGAAAAGAAAGGGTTGTTATCATGATACCTGTACCGGAGAAAAGAATAGCCGATTTCGAGAAGCTGGGATTCGGGATGTTCATCCACTACGGCCTCTATTCCCTGCTGGGCAAGGGAGAGTGGATCCAGTGCAACGGCCGTATCCCCGAGGAGGAATACCGCAAGCTGGCCGACAAGTTCACGGCGAAGGATTTCGACGCGAAAAAGATCGCGAGGATCGCTAAAGCTGCCGGAATGAAGTACATAACGCTCACCACGCGCCATCACGAGGGGTTTTCCCTTTACGACACCTGCGGGCTCAGCGACTACGACGCGCCTCACGCGCCGATGTGCCGGCGCGATCTCATCCGCGAGTTCGTGGACGCCTGCAACGAGGAGGGGCTCCTGCCCATGTTTTACCACACCACCCTCGACTGGCACGTGAAGGAGTTCAACGACGATTTCAAAACGTATCTGAAGTATCTCCGCGACAGCGTTGAGGTACTCTGCACGAATTACGGAAAGATCGGCGGTCTCTGGTTCGACGGAAACTGGTCCAAGGCGGACGCTGACTGGGAGGTGGATGAACTCTACGCCACCATCCGTCGCCACCAGCCCGACGCCATGATCATCAACAACACGGGGCTCGGAGCCCAGGGGGAGATCGGCCATCCGGAGATCGACAGCGTGACCTTCGAGCAGGGACGCCCGTCCCCCATGGACCGGGAGGGAATGCCGAAATACGTCGCCGCCGAGATGTGCAGCACGATAAACGATCACTGGGGCGTCGGGTACGGCGACTTCAACTACAAGAGTCTGCCTGAGCTCATCGAGATGCTCTGCGCCTGCCGCAAGGTGGGTGCGAACTGCCTGCTCAACGTGGGACCCACCGGCGACGGCGCCATCCTGCCGATCCAGCAGTGCATGCTGGAGGAGGTGGGCAACTGGATCCGCACCTGCGGCAAATGCATCTACACCGGAAAGCCCTCTCCCATTAAGGGCGACGGCAAAAACTTCGCTCTCACCGACGGCGTGAAGGACTATTTCTTCATCCACGACCTGGGGATCTTCGGACAGGCGCACGTCACCGTCGCCGGCAACGGCGAGGGGATCAAACATTTCAGCGGCGTGAAAAATAAGGTGAAGTCCATCCGGTACACCGACAACGGTCAGGAGCTGGAGTTCATACAGAAGTTCGACGAGCTGTTCATCTACGCCCCCGCCTGCGACTACGGTACCAACTACGTGGTCCGCGTGGCGGAAGCGGATTACGAATGAAATGAAGACCGTAATCCTTGACGCGGGGACTCTCGGAGACGACGTGGATCTCTCGGTCTTCGGGAAATTCGGCGAGGTGGAGATCTTCGAGAGGACGGATCCCGCCGACGTCGCCCGGCGTCTCGCGGACGCGGATTTCGCCGTGCTGAACAAGGTGAAGATGAACAGGGAGACCGTGGGCGAGGCGAAAAACCTGAAACTTATCTGCGTCGCCGCCACGGGATACGACAATATCGATCTCCCCTTCATGCGGTCCCGGGGGATAGGTGTGTGCAACGTGGCGGGGTACTCCACGGACAGCGTGGCGCAGCTCACCGCCGCCATGGCGCTGAGTCTCGTGACAAACCTTCCCTCTTTTACGT
Source organism: uncultured Ruminococcus sp. (assembly GCA_902766115.1). GTDB lineage: Bacteria > Bacillota > Clostridia > Oscillospirales > CAG-272 > RUG11130. The sequence goes on along the minus strand of CACXCL010000028.1, from coordinate 1,656 downwards.
CTTACGTGGCGGACGGATCGTACAGCCGCGGCGCTTCGGCAAATTGTTTGACGCCTGTCTATCATGAGATCGCGGGCATGACCTGGGGTATCGTGGGATACGGCAACATAGGCAGGCGGGTCGGCGAGATCGCAGGAGCGATGGGTTGCCGCGTGATCGTCTGCAAAAGGACGCCGGTCCCTGACGCGGAATGCGTCACGATCGACGAGCTGTGCGGGAGAGCCGATATCATCTCTGTTCACACGCCTCTGTCGGACGAGACCCGGGGGCTCATCAGCCGGGAACGGATCGCAAAAATGAAAAGCGGCGCCGTCGTCATCAACGTGGCGCGGGGCGCGGTCTGCGACGAGGCGGCTCTGTGCGAGGCGGTGCGGGAAGGTCGTCTCGGAGGGATCGGGGTGGACGTATACTCGTCGGAACCGTTCCGCGAGGACAGTCCATACTACAAAATAAGACAGATGCCGAACGTTTGCCTTACTCCGCACATGGCTTGGGGTTCTCACGAAGCGAGGATCCGCTGCGTCGGAGAGATGGCGCTCAACGTCGAATCGTTCCTCAACGGAGGAACGAGGTCGAGAGTGGATATGTGATAAAAAGAAAAAGGACCTGCGGATCTGTTCATGTCCGCAGGTCCTTTTTTCAGTTTTCGGTGTTGTAGATCTTCTCGACGTGCCGCTTTCCGGCGCCGATGAAAGCGAATACCGCAATCACGTTCAGCGCCATGGTCACGGTTATGATGGGCCGGATCGGCAGGTACTCCGCCAGCGCGCCGGCGATAAGCTCCCCGAGGAGCAGTCCCGCCGTGTTCAGCGTGTTGAACGCGCCGTTGAATCTTCCCTTCTTCTCGTCCGGAACGTATCCCTGAGTCGCCGAGATACGTATCGTATACGACGTGACACCCAGAATACCCGTGGCAAAGCACATCGCCATCATCACCCACACGGGACAGTAGAGATACCCTCCCTCAAGGATCGAGATGATGATATATACGAAGAACGCGATCGTGTATTTTTTCGACGGAGGCAGTTTCTTCTTATAATGGATGGCTCCGCCGATGGCGCGGCTGACCGAATTCATGCCCCACACGATCATATATACGTATTTGCCGTTTTCAAAGGCGTTCTGGAAGTACGGCAGCGTCAGCGCTCCGGACACCCCGCCGGCAAAGGACGAGCAGGTGAAGTACACCGCCACGGCGAGAAGTCCCTTCTCAACCCAGAGATAGGACATTCCCTCCCTGAAGTCGCCGGCGAGCTTTTTCAGCACGCCGCCGCCCTCGATCCTGCGCTCCTCCGCGTATTTCTCCCGGGCGCCGATCCGCGTCTCCATCACCGCCGCAACGAAGTAGCTCGCCGCGTCGATCACGAAAATCAGCGTTATGCCGATCCTGTCGTAGATGAACGCCGACACGGGCACCATGACCATCGTCATGGTCTCCAGCGTGCTGGCGACGGAATACGCCTTCTGGTAGTTGCCCTCGGTGATGAGCATGGGGTAGAACGATTCGTACGCCACCTGGTACATGCTCCCGATGACGCCGAGGATCACGCAGAACACGGCGATCACGGGGAAGCTCATCCATTTGAAGTGACAGATCAGCGCGGCGATGACAAAAAGGCCGGCTGTAATGAAATCGAGAGTGTAGATCGTTCTCTT
>CACXCL010000027.1 GCA_902766115.1 uncultured Ruminococcus sp. | reverse complement strand
TGAGTACTGGGTCGACGCGCGCACCATGACCCTCTACGTGTTCGAGCCCTCCGGAACGTACACCTTCCCCGCCGTGAGTCGCGGCGTAAACATGACGAACTGCGACTACATAACCTTCCGCGGGCTGACCATGACGGGATACAGCGAGCACATCATCAAGGGGGCGGAGTGCAGCGGCTTCACTCTTGACAGATGCTCCTTCTCCGCCTGCTCCGGCGTAAATGCCGTCTACATCGACGGCAACCACGGAGACCTGCCCTTCGACGTCTCCGTCACCGAGTGTGACTTCAGCGTGTTCGCCGGAAGACCCATATCTCTCAACGGATACAGCTGGGGCAACAACAAGTTCGACCACGTCAGCAACGTTCTGTTCGACAACAACTACATATCCTACACCAATCTTATCATCGACGACGGAGCCGCGGTGGAGGTCAACTACTGCAACGACGTCATGATCTCCCACAACGAATTCGAGAACTGCAGCCGGTGCGCCATCGACTACGGCGGATGCTGCAACATGACCGCCGAGTACAACACGTTCAAGCGGTGTATGTACAACTCCCAGGACGGCGGCGTGCTCTACTGCTGGAACAGGCAGTATGACTGGGGCAACGTGGTGAGATACAACCTGTTCTACCCGGCGTCGAGCTGGTACGGGCTCTACATCGACGACAACGAGCCCGGTACCGAGGTCTACGGCAATCTGTTCTACAAAGTCGGTCCCGCGGTCTGCGTCCACGACGGCAGAAGCAACAACGTTCACGACAATATCATGATAGAGAGCCACGTGGCGCTGTCCACCGGCAACCCGAAGGAGGCGCTCGCAGAGTATCACGAGACCGGCGACTTCTCAGTCGTCGCGAACAACAGATACTACAAGCAGTGGGTGTCGTTCTTCAACACCCTGAACGGCAACGAGGCGCTGAAGGAGGAATACTTCAGCCGTTATCCGGAGCTCGCTTCCCTGTCAGCGGATCCCAAGGACGTGAACGAGACCAACTTCGTCCTCTATCCCCGCAGCTATATCAGGGACAACTGGTATTTCACCAAGGAGGGACCCGACATCACCTTCGGCGACGAATACTGCGTGGTTGAGGGCAACAGGGTGTTCCGGATGGACGAGAACCCCTGCTTCGTCAATCCCGCCATCGGCGACTACAGGATCAAAGAGGGATCGGAATTCCCCGATATCTATTTTGAAAAAATGGGAAGATATTGAGAAAAATCCTTTGGGATTTTTCTCAGAGAAGAGATAAGAGAATCGGTAAAAACGCGAGCGCGCCGCTCGCGTTTTTTCTTGACTTTGTCACGTTTTTTTGATAATATGATAACGTGATCATTTCCATGTTGTAAGGAACTCCCATATGAAAAAAGTGAAACCCATCGTCTCCGTGATCCTGATACTGGTTCTCCTTTCTCTGCCGTCATGCGTCATGCCCTCCGTGGGGGAAATGCGCCAGGAAGTCATGACCGACGCCATCGAGCCACTCAAAGAGGGCGGGACCCTGACCGACAACCGCCACGGCGCGAGCTCTGACGGCGGCAGTCCGAATCCCGGCTTTTCCGATGCGGAAAACCGGATTTTGGAGGGACTTGTCTCGATGGAAGAAAAAATCTCCCTCGAGGGACTCGGACTCTCGTCGGACGCCCTCAGGGCGGCGTTCTGCCGTGTGGTAAACTACTCGCCCGAGCTGTTTTATGTCTCGTCCACGTACAGCTACAGCCACATAGGCCGTGACATCACGGCGGTTTTTCCCTCCTATCTCTTCGGAAAAGATGAAACAGAGAAGAAGATGGCGTTTTTCAAGGAATCGGTGAGAAAACTGACTGCGGGAGTTGACCCGGACTGGTCCGATCTCGAGAAGGCGATCTATCTCCACGACGCCATCGTCTCACATTATGAGTACGACACGGAGCATGAAAACTTCGACGCGTATTCCTTTTTCAAAACAGGCAGAGGCGTCTGCCAGGCGTACACTCTCGCATATCTCGCCGTGCTGTCGGAGGTGGGAGTTACCGCCGACATTGCCACCAGCGCCGAAATGGACCACACCTGGAACAAGGTGATGATCGACGGCGCATGGTATCACGTGGACGTGACGTGGGACGACCCCGTGGGAAACGTCCCGGGAGAGTCGCAGCATCAGTATTTTCTTCTCAGCGACTCCGGTGTGGACAAGCGTGGCAAGATCCATTCCGGCTGGGAGAGCGTCCTGTACGAGTCCGTCTGCGCCGACGTCCGGTACGACGATTTCTTCTGGAAGGACGTTATGACTCCCTTCGCCCCTCTCGGCGGAGAGTGGTATTTTATCTCCCCGGGAGAAGAGGAGACTTATCTCTGTAAAACGGACTTCGTCACGGCTGAAAACGTCACCGTCCTCGAAGGCGCGTGGGACGTGCTCGACGAGGAGAACATGATCTGGATCGGTTTCTTCTCCGGCATGTTTCCCCTGGACGGAAAGATCGTCTACAACACAGGCACGTCGGTCATGGAATACGACCCCGCCGACGGATCGTCGACACTCGCAGGAGCACCGGAGCTCGGCGACTCGCGCATCTACGGATGTTATCCGGAGGACGGAAAGATCATGTGCGTCCTGTCACGGGAACCGCACAGCGTGGACTATACGGTCGTTCCGGTAAAATAGAGAAAACGGCGTTCCCGTCAGCGGGGCCGCCGTTTTTAACGTTTTTTCTCGGAAAATTTGCATTTTAGACATTAATTTCTTCAAAAAAATATGTATAATTGATTCGGGTAAGTCTTTGGATTTGTCCGAATTCACCCGGTTTTTCCGGCACAGAACATATGGAGAATAAAATGGCGAAGAAATTTTTGTCATTTCTGCTGGCGGCGCTGATGCTCGCCGGCGTCATGGCAGTCGTCCCCGCGGGCGCCGTGGATACGGTGGAACCGTATAAAGACGTCCCG
>CACXCL010000026.1 GCA_902766115.1 uncultured Ruminococcus sp. | reverse complement strand
GGGGAGATCTCTCCGGCCCGGGCGTTCTGAAAAAGCAAAAACAACGGACTCTTATTCCGTCCGCTTATTTATAAGGGGGTATAAGAAATGAAAAAATTTACAGCCGCGTTTCTTGTTATGATGCTTTGTGTATCTCTGCTCACATCCTGCGGGAAGAGTACGCCCGGAAAGACCGGGACCGGGACCCCGGTGGAGACCGGCGAGCCCGTTGTGACAAAGTCCGTAGTGACCGATCCGCCGGAGACCGATCCGCCCGCGCCGGAGAAGCCCGAAATGCCGTCTCAGGACTACATCGGGACCTGGTACACGGATGAAACCGGCGAGCGTCCGCTTTATATGTACGAGGGGAGCATCAAGATCCTCAGGATAACGGACGAATATATCTGGTTCAATGCGAATCTGAAAAATGAAGACGGAGAATGGATCCATGTCCCTGTTTTCGCGATGCCCCAAAACGGAGAGTACGTATTCAGCAATGAAGTGTGCGAGCTCCTCGGCAAATATTACGCAGTCATAGGCGGTGCCGCGAACGGCACTCTGAGTTTCGGGGATCATTCCGTGACTCTGACGCTTGGCGATCAGGTATCCGACGAGTCTATGAAGGGGACGTCCGTCACGTACACCATCCAGGATCAGGCGGATTTCCTCGACTGGCCCGCGGAGGGCCTTCCCGACGCGGTGACCGATGAGATCAACGCCACCATCGACGAAATGGAAGAAAAGGGCTGGGAAAACGTCCGGGTCCTCGACCACGAGCCCGAAACAACAGATTTTTGGGGGCAGTCTATCGAACCGTATGATAATCCCGAAGGCGACGACCTTTACTGTGTGATAGGAAGATATTACCGCACGTACGTTGTCATGACTCTGAAATACGACGCCGGGACAGGTGAATGCTCGAGAGCAAGGGTGTATTATATGCCCGGCCATTTGAATACCGAAAACGAAGTCAAGACCTTTCTCGAACGGTACTACCCCGAACACGCCGGTACTCCGTTTATTATTCCCGCGGACGATTATCACATGGCTTACTCGACCGAAGGGGATAATTCGCGTGAGCTGCCCGAGGGCGTCGGACCCCGTCAGCCCGAGGAGGACGACGAATGGGTCAAGGCTAACCGCGTGATCCCCGGCGAGATACCCGTGTTCGACGACAGCGTCGACGTTGCTGAGGGCGACGACGCGCGCAGCACCATTTACGCTTGGTTTGATTCCGTTCCGAAATACAGAGGAACATATTACTATGTTGAGTTTGAGCTGCAGGAACTTGTGGATGAGGATGAACTCCGGAAATGGGAATCGGAAACGCAAGTTTTTGACCACGTATACGGTATCGAGCCCGACGAGATGTATCTTGTGACTTTTATAAAACATTTTCATATCACGAGGGAACAGTTTGACGCCGCCATGGAGAAACGCAGAGAGGATCTCCGGGAAACGTTTGAAAGGCAACCGACCCTCAACCCCAGAAACGAGGGATACGAGATCCCGAACGGCGACATAATCTACACCTTCGACAACGAGATCATCAACAACTACTATCTGAGAGATCAGGGATAATTGATTGCCGGGAGAACGGTTTTCCGTTCTCCCGGCAGTTTTATTTTGCGACGGCGACTGTCGATTCATGCGTAGCGAAGCCGCTTTTTTAGGGGAGGTAATTGTTTGTAATATACGCTATTAAAGCAATAATTGACTTATAGTTTTGGTCATCCTCCGTTTTTTCGCCCTTTCTCTTCTGAAAGAGAAAGGGCTGCCGCGGAAAGAGAAGCAGGCGAAGGGGGGGGGAGTGCTCCGCCGCCGCGCGAACGTAACAAAAGAGTATAAAGAAAAGAAAACTTTGAAAGAAACATTCCTCTTTCGTTCCGTCCGCTCGCGTGCTCCCAAACTCCCTCCCCCTTGCCAATCCCCCTCCCTCACGCGTGCAAGTCTATCCCGCGACCTTCTTCCGTGGTCGCGGACGGATCAAACAGCCCAAAGCCCTCGTCGTTTCGTTATGCTCAAACGTTTCTTTTGCCGTTCTATGTGATGCTTACACCGTGCGCACGGTGAGTCGCCCTGACCGGGTTATCGCGAGAAATGAAGATACTGAATCCCGTTCGATAACTTCCCGCGATGATGTGAAAAGCGAGACAATACAACTGACAGTTTAGTATTCTGGCAGAGCGCGGGATTGGGATGAAAACATGCGGTAAACATACCGCGATATGGGGTGTGGAGAGGGGGACGAGCAATCGCCCGCGCAGGGCGTCTTCGAGGCGGAGCCTCGGCAAGCCCGAGCGATTTAGGCGTTCTCGTCCCCCTTCCGACTTCTCTTTTAGTGCAGGTTTTCTCTTCTAGAAGAGAAAAAGTGCAGAAAACCAGTGGATAGGCAATACAACAAGCCACTTACCACTTCCATAGCATATACCACAAACGTTTTATTCGCTTCGGCTCTTCTTTCAGTGCAAAGGAAGAGGATAACCAAAACAAGCAGACATGTATTGCGTACATGGCCGCTTTATCTCATACCTCGTCGCACCGGCAGGTCAGGTCGTACTCCTCCGCCATGCGGTCCCAGGTAGCTCGGTCCACCTGTCCCGTGGCGGGCAGGGAGTTCACCTGCTGGAACCGTTTTACCGCCTCCTCGGTCTCCCCGTCCATCACGCCGGTCAGCGGCAGGTGATCGGTGTCGTAGTGGAGCGACAGGTCGTTGAGTATGATCTGCACGATGCATATCAGGTCGCCGTGCTCTCCCGGAGAGGTGACGTACCCCCTTTTCAACGGAAAAGGGCATATCGCCGCGGGCGGCGAGCTGAGCCTGCGGCATTCACGGAATTCGTTCCACAGCTTATCCCTCGTTTCTCCGTCCGCGATCCCGGTGGGATCGATACCGTGCGTCTCCTGAAAGCGCCTCACCGCAGCGCGGGTGCCGTCGTCGTACCGCCCTGTCACCGGCGTCCGCATGGCCTTGTCCTCCCGCACGAGACCTATGAGCCTCAGCATCTCCTGAAGGGTGCTCACCGCCTCGTTTTTCTCCGCGGACGGTCTGTTTTTCTCCATGTATCAAGTTCTCCTTTCATTGCTTCAAGTCTGCCCGGCGGCGCCCCGCCGGAAGATCGCGGCGAGGGCGTCCCAGGTCTCCCGGTCGGCGACGCCCGTCACGGGAAGTCCCGCCGCCCGCTGGAATTCGCGGACCGCGCGCCGGGTCTGCGGCCCGAACACTCCGTCCACTGCGATCCGCGGGACGGAGGGGTAGACCGACGCCGCGAAGTTCAGATATTCCTGCAGGGACGACGCGGCGTCGCCCCGGTATCCCTCGGAAAGCGGCGAGCCCGGGTACGCCATGGTGGCGGAGAGGAAAAACTCCCTCGGCAGAGAATTCAGGATCCCCCGGTACACTCCGAAAAGCAGGTCCTTCGTCGCGCCGTCCACGACTCCTGTCACCGGCAGCTCATAGACCCGCTGGAAGCTCTCCAGAGCGTTCCGCGTCAGGGGACCGAAGATCCCGTCTATTTCAACGGAGGGTACCTCGTCCACGAACTCCGCCACGTAACCGAGCAGGTACTGCAGCTCCCGCACGGCGCCGCCCCGGGCGCCTTCCGACAGACCTTCCACCGTCAGGAACAGCTCGTCGGGAGAGAGCCCCTCGGAGTTCAGGTCCGACAGCCGCTTCACCGCCGTGTATACCTGCGCGATGCGGTACCACGTGCCCCGTCCCACGATCCCGTCCTCTTGAAGGGAGAAGATCCGCTGGAACGCCCGCACCGCCCGGTCTGTGTCCGCGCCGAACACGCCGTCCTCCACCGCGATCCGCGGGATCGCCGGGTAGTTCCGGCGGATCCTGTTCAGCCGTACCTGGGTGAGGAACACCCCGTTTCCGACGTCGCCGATCCTCAGAGGGGAGCCCGGGTAGCTCCCGGACTGACCCTGTACCGGAGCCTCGTCCACCACGGTCACGTCGTTCCCGTAGTAGGTCCTCAGGATGTCGAGGACGGAGTATCCCGCCCGCGCCAGATCCACGGTGCCCCACTGAGAGAGACCGTCGCAGGTCACCTCCCGCCCGTCGCAGTACACCGCGAAAAGGGGTTCCGTCGAACCCTCGCGTCTGATGTAGCTGGTGAAAAGCTCGTCTGTGATCCGCGAGATATTCTCGAACACCTCCCGCCCCTTCACAAAGGACTGATCCGCAGCCGTGCTGTTCGTGATGTCGAAATCGTAGCCGCGGCTCCGGTAAAACTCGGTGTAGACCCGGTTCAGGGCGAAGCTGATCTGAGCCAGAATGTTGGCGCGGAGGGCATTCTCCGGCCAGGTGGGGTAGATCTCGCTTGACGCCACGTTTTTTATGTAGTCCGGGAAGCTTACGGTCACGTTCTCCGCGTCCGAATCCGGCGGACCCAGGTGGACGGTGATGGATTCGGGTATATACGGCAGATATCCCGGCTCCATATCACACCCCGCCGTCCCCGCCGAAAAGGGAGGGCTCCCGCTGACCCGGGAAGATCTCCGCTTTCGGCGGCACGTCCGAGAGCCGGTCCTCCTCGCTCACGGGAACGAGCTCCGCCTCGATCAGCGACGTCACCCCGGCGTATACCGGGACCGACGAATACTCCGCGTCGCGGTACCCCTCTTTCATGATCTTCACGCCGAAAAACCCTGCCGGCTCCGGATCGCGGTCTCCGGAGGCGTCAGCCGGTACGGACAGCGTCACCGTCTCCGTCTGCCCGCTTCCGTCCGTCCTCAGGGAATAGATCAGCCTGTCGTCGCCCGGCGCGCCCAGCCGGCGCACGTATACCACCGCTCCCTCCACGGGGATCGAGTCTCCCGCGGTGGACACCCTCACTCTGAGCCGCCCCGCGGCGATATTTCCTCCGTCCATGGTCGATACCTCCGTCCTTGTGATCTCGTGACCATGATATGCGCCTCTCCCC
>CACXCL010000025.1 GCA_902766115.1 uncultured Ruminococcus sp. | reverse complement strand
CCATATCCTGAACGTCGTGGCCGTAGATGCCGAACGCCGGCAGGCCCTTCTGCGCGTGGGTTGCGAGTACGGAGGCGAGATACACCGCGCCGGGACGCTCGGTGCCGTTGAAGCCCCAGACGCCTTTGATGGTGTTCGGGTCCATGTCCATGGTCTCCGAGCCGTAGCACCAGCAGGGGGTGACGGTCAGGGTGATGTCGACTCCGGCTTTCTTGAATTTGTCGGCGCATGCGGCGCTCTCCGCCACGCGGCCGATGGTGGTGTCGGCGATGATGACCTTCACGGGCTCGCCGTTGGAGTATCTGATGTTCTCCTCGAACAGCTTCGCCGCCGCCTTCGCCATGTTCATGGTCTGGTCTTCAAGAGATTCTCTCACTTTCAGCGCTCCCCGCCGCCCGTCGATGGTGGGACGGATGCCGATCACGGGATAGTCGCCGATCAGTCTGCTTTTTGCCATATCATCGTTTCCTTTCAGAAAATAAAAATTGTTGTTCCGGCAGGGAAATCGCTTCCTGCCCATTTGATTTGATTATAGCACATTTTTACAGTTAAAGCAATAATATCTTTTGAAGAAAAGTGCAAACTGACAAAAACGGGGCACGAGACGGCGAAAAAAGTTAGCCCCGGTTAACCCGAAGAAAAAATATTCCCGCAAAAGGTTGATTTTTTGCTCGGAAAAAGATACAATATAGGCGATAAAGATTATTTCCGCCCGGAAGCCCGGCTCCCGCCGCGGAAAGTGAAAGGACGATAAGAAATGGCACTTGTAACAACGAAGGAAATGTTCCGCAAAGCGTACGAGGGCGGCTACGCCGTCGGCGCGTTCAACATCAACAACATGGAGATCATCCAGGCTATCACCGAGGCCGCCGCCGAGGTGAGATCCCCCGTTGTGCTCCAGGTCTCCGCAGGCGCGCGCAAGTACGCGAAGCCCGCGTACCTCATGGCGCTGGCTCACGCGGCGGTTGAGGACACCGGCATCGACCTGGCGCTCCATCTGGACCACGGAGCAGACTTCGAGATCTGCAAGGCGTGCATAGATTCCGGATTCACGTCGGTCATGATCGACGGCTCCCACTACCCCTTTGAGGAAAACATTGCTCTCACGAAGAAGGTCGTCGAGTACGCCCACGACAAGGGAGTCGTGGTGGAAGGCGAGCTCGGCAGACTCGCCGGCGTCGAGGACGAGGTGAAGGTCTCCGCCGAGGATTCCTCCTACACCCGCCCCGAGGAAGTGGATGAGTTCGTCTCCCGCACCGGAGTGGACTCTCTCGCCATCGCCATCGGCACAAGCCACGGCGCGTACAAGTTCAAGCCCGGCACGGAGCCCCGTCTCCGCTTCGACATCCTTGAAAGGATAATGGAGATCCTTCCGGGATTCCCGATCGTTCTCCACGGCGCTTCCTCCGTCGTGCCGGAACTGGTGGACGAGATCAACGCCTGCGGAGGCAACCTTGCCGGCGCCCAGGGCGTTCCCGAGGAAATGCTCCGTCAGGCGGCTCGCCTGGCAGTCTGCAAGATCAACATAGACTCCGACATCCGTCTCGCCATGACCGCCGGCATCCGCCGCGTGCTCAAGGAAAGCCCCGAGATCTTCGACCCGAGAGGGTACCTGTCCGTGGCAAGAGAGGAAGTCAAAAAGATGGTCCTGCACAAGATCGAGCACGTGCTCGGCTCCGCGGGGACTCTGTAACAGCCGACTTTACATCGTTGACACCGGGAATCCCGCCGCAAGGCGGGGTTCCCGTTCTGTCGGAAAGGCGTTTTTAACATGAAATGGACCGAAAAATATAAGATATTGGCAACAGACACGGATCTGAACAACGCGGTGAGCCCGTCGGCGGTGCTGAGGTATATGCAGGACACCGCCAACCGGCAGATGGAGGGACATCCGCCCACCTACGACGAGCTCATCGAACGGGGGCTGTCCTTCGTGCTCAGCAGGATACGCCTCAGCGTATACTCCACCCTCCGGACCCACGACGAGATCGTCTCGGAGACCTGGGTCACGGAGTCCCGGGGAGTGACGTTCAACAGGTGCTACCGCATCCTCCGCGACGGGGTCATCATGGCGGAGGCAGTGGGAAGCTGGGCGCTGATTGGGATCGACGATCACCGGCTCCACCGGGTGAGCGAATTCGATTTCGGTTACGAAGCGGACGGAGAACTGGAGCT
>CACXCL010000024.1 GCA_902766115.1 uncultured Ruminococcus sp. | reverse complement strand
AGTGCGTCGTCCCGTGTACCGATGAACGAGAGGCCGACGAAAGATATGAAGTCCGCGCCGTTTTCAACAGTTACGAATCCGCCGCCCGTGGGGATGGAGTAATCTCCGGAGGGCTCGTAGACGTACAAGGTCTTTGTTTTCTCGTCGAACCAGTATTCGCCGGGCTCGTCGAGGAATTCAGCCAGATTGTGGAAGAAAACGGTATCCGGCATCCTGCCCTCGTATGCGAGGACGTAGCTGTCAAGGGTGTAGACCCCGTCCCAGTCGTAATTCTCAAAATCGAAAGTAATGACGTGGGAGGTCTTGTCGTAGGATTTGACCGGGAAAGTATCCTGGAACCATCCGGTCCTGAGATATCCGGTGATCTTGAGTCCTTCGTAGGTGGTGAAGTTGCTCACCGTGTATCCCAGGGGACCGATGATGCGTATGCTGGCGCGTTCGTCCACGGTGGTGGTCATGTCGGTGTAGACTCTGTCCGTGCCGTCGGGGAACTTGTTGGGAAATCTTGCCTCCCAGCAGAAGCCGTCGCCGCCGATGAGGGACGTCCTCTGATCGAACTTATCTATCTTTCCCGCGAGGCTGACTTTATAAATGTGGTCCCACGCCTCTTCCGGGAAGAGTTTTTTCTCCCCGGAGGAGATCTTTGTGAAGCTTCCGTCAGGGATGACGATCCCGTTGGAGAATTTTACCTCGCCGTCGCCGTAGGCGCGGTAGACGATGCGCTGGTCTTCCCTGCCGGAGTCCTCCGGGGTGAAGGTCACGTTGTCGAGGGAGCCGTATTCGCCCGCCTTGAATGCGACTACAATGTCGCCTGAGGTTTTTGTCGCTTTAAGTTCCCGGACCGCGTCACGGGCGCGTTCAAAGGACGCGAAAGGATGAGAAGCGTCCGTGCCGGATGCGGTGTCGTCGCCGTCAGGCGATACGTAAAAGTCCGCGTCCGTGACGAGGGGGTATTCCGGGGAGGTGTATGAAGAGATTATCTCCGGTTCTGAGTACTCAAGCGGATAATCGGGACCCGCGTCGTCGAATCTCTTGATTATCGTGGCAAACTGTTCCCTCGTGGCGTTGCCCCGGGGATCGAGAAGGTCCGTATCTCCGGATTTGACTCCGGTGATGAGTCCCCGCGCCGTCGCCCAGGTAAGAGCGTTCTTCGCGTAGCTGTGCGTCTTGGAAGCGTCAGGGAATCCAGAAAGATCGCCTTTGACGCGTGTGTCGTATCCGACGACCCTGCCGTAGCGGAAGAACATGGTCGCGAGCTGTTCTCTCGTTATCTCGCCTGTGGGATCGAATGTGCCGTCGGAGTATCCCTCTACCACGCCGGCGTTCTTCGCCCATATCACGGCGTCGGAATACCACTTCCCCGCTTTTACGTCGGAAAAATCACTGGTGAACGTGACGGAGGGAGAGCCCTCCTTGCGGTAGAGGACCGTCGCAACCATGGCTCGCGTCATGGTCCCCGCGGGTGCGAATTTCCCGCCGCCGACGCCGTCCATGTATTTGCTGTCGTATGCGTATTTTATCGCCTTGAAACTCCACCGGGACGTCTTGACGTCGCTGAAGGGAGAAGTCCCAGCCGCGGCAATGGGGCAGATCGAGCCGAGCAACATCAAAAAAACCGTGATCAGGCAGAGAGCTCTTTTCATGACGGATTCCTCCTTGCAACAGGACCCGATTTTCATTCCACATATATTGTAGTAAAAAAAACGCCTGTTTTATATATAAAAATGTTCGAAATACTTTAATTTTGTTCGAAAGTGTGGTAAAATTTAATAGACGAAAATTGTGCAAATTGCCGAGGTGGTATTTATGGTCCCTATTTTCGATATTGAAAAACTGCGTGGTTTGCTGAAGGATTTCTACGAGATATGTCATATCAGGATCACGGTTTCAGATGCGAACCGGATGGAACTGGTATCTTACCCGAGCGAGCTGGTCGCGCCGTACTGCCGTATCATACGGGAGACGGAAAAAGGCCGCGAGGCTTGCCACAACTGTGACGTACAGGCGTACGGGCTCGTGTCAAGGACTCACTCCACCCACGTGTACCAGTGCCACGCCGGACTCACCGAAGCGATCACTCCTCTGTACGTCGGCAACGTTTTGACGGGATATCTGATTTTCGGCCACGTTTTCGTTTACCCCGATCATGAAACCGGCTGGAATGCCGTCCGGGAAAAATGCCGCGATCTGGACATTGACGAAAACAGACTCAGGGAAACTCTCATGGACGCGATACCCACCGAGAAGGCGTTCGTGGAATCGGCGGCGCACATCCTTCACGCTGTGGCGTCGTATCTCATACTCGAGAGGATGGTCACGTTGAACGAGGACCTGGTCGAGGCTGAGATAGACTCGTATATTGAGGCTCATTTCACCGAAAAGATCAACGCATCGATGATCTCAAAGCAGCTCCGGATCGGGAAGACCCAGCTTTATGAGTTGTCGAACCGTCTCTACGGATGCGGGATCGCGGAAAAAATCAGGACGATGCGCATGGAAAAAGCGAAGGAACTTCTGAGCGGGCAGAGGATCCTCCCTCTTGCGGACGTTGCGGAGCAGTGCGGTTACAGCGACTACAATTACTTTATCACGGTCTTCAGGCGGGAAGTCGGTATGACGCCCGCGCAGTGGAGACGGAAGCAGGGCGTCGCCCCAAGATAAACGACGACGAACGTCCGGCGGGACATGCAAATCCCGCCGGACGTTTTGTTATTCCATTTCGATGTACGCGTCCCGTTCCGCGCCGACGGACACATATCTGATGCGGCATCCGACGGCTCCGGCAATAAATTCAACGTATTTTTGCGCGTTCCGGGGGAGATCCGAATACTTCCTGCAGCCCGAAATATCGCACATCCATCCGTCAAGGTACTCTGTGACGGGCTTCGCCCTGTCAAGACGCGAGCCTGACGGGAAGGAACCGGTGATCAGCCCGTCGATCTCATATGCTGTGACGACAGGGATCTTTTTCATGTAGGAGAGCACGTCAAGCTTTGTCAGCGCAACGTAGTCCGCGCCCTGCATCTTCACTCCGTATCGCGAGGCGACGACGTCGAATCCGCCGACCCGCCTCGGTCTTCCCGTGGCGGCTCCGTACTCGTGTCCCGCCTCCCGGAGAGCGTCGCCCTCTTCGCCGAAGAGTTCGCAGGTGAACGGACCCGCGCCGACGCAGCTTGAATACGCCTTCATGATGCCCGCGACCTCGGTGAGCCTCAGCTGCGGCACGCCGGCGCCGATAGGCGCGTAGGCGGCGATGGTCGACGAGGATGAGGTAAAGGGATATATGCCGTAATCGATATCCCTGAGGGCGCCGAGCTGCGCCTCGAACATGACAGACTTCCCTTTTTCCGCCGCCTCCGTGAGATATTCCGTCGTATCGACGATATAATCCTTCAGCGGATCGCCGTATTTTTTGAGCCATGCGAGGCAGTCCTCCGCGGTGACGGCGGCTGATCCGTAGCCCTTTTCAACTGTGATGTTCTTCCACTCCACTATTGCGCCGATCCGCGACCGGATATACTCCGGATCCAGCAGATCGCCCATGCGGAACGCTTTCTTCATGTATTTGTCGGCGTAAACCGGCGCAATGCCGCGTCTTGTGGAGCCGAAGCCCGCGCTGCCCAGTCTGTCTTCCTCAAGACAGTCGAGCAGCTTATGATAGGGCATGCATATGGTGGCGCGGTCGCTGATCTTCAGCTTTTCGGGGGTTATCTCTATTCCCTTTTCCCGAAGTCTTTCCATCTCGCCGCAAAGATGCTCGATATCGATCACCATGCCGGGGCCCATCACGTTGACGGTACTGTCGCTCAGGATCCCGGACGGGAGCAGATTGAGTATGAATTCTCCTTTGTCGTTCACCACTGTATGTCCGGCGTTGTTGCCGCCCTGGTATCTCACCACCACGTCGAATTCGCGGGCAAGAAGATCTACCATTCTTCCCTTTCCCTCGTCGCCCCAGTTGATACCCGCCACGGCGCAGAACCTGCTTTGTTTCATCATATCATACCTTTCTTTTAAACGTTGATGGAGACGCTGACGTCTCCCTCTCCGGAGTATTTTTCGAGAAGCGGGCGGATCTCTTCGGCGAGGAATTCCTCCGTCTGCTCCGGTGCGCGTCCTATGAACGCACGCACGTCAAGAAGAGAATCAATTTCATCCCGCGTGATCCCGAAGCGGGGATCGGAGGCGATGCGGTCAAGAAGATCGTTTTCCGCGCCGTCCTGCTTTATCGCCTTCGCGCAGGCGACGGAATGCTCGCGGATCGCCTCGTGGAGCTCCTGTCGGTCGCCGCCGCGCTTGACGCATTCCATGAGGATATTCTCCGTCGCCATGAACGGCAGTTCTTCGTTCAGGTGGCGTTCGATGACGCCGGGGTATACCGTTCCGCCGGAGATCACGTTGATCTGCAGGCGCAGGATCGCGTCGGTGGCGAGAAAAGCCTCCGGAACGGAGATGCGTTTGTTGGCGGAGTCGTCCAGCGTTCTCTCGAACCACTGTGACGCGGCGGTAAACGCGGGATTGAGCAGATCGCACATCACGTAGCGCGCCAGCGACGCTATCCTCTCGCTCCGCATGGGGTTTCTCTTGTACGCCATGGCGGAGGAACCGATCTGCCCTTTTTCAAAAGGCTCGTCGAATTCTTTCAGATGGGAGAGCAGTCTTATGTCGTTGGAGAACTTTGCGGCGCTCTGCGCGATGCCTGCAAGGACTGACAGCACATTGAAGTCGATCTTCCTGGAATAGGTCTGACAGGACACCTTGTAGCATCCGTCAAAGCCCATTTTCTCCGCTATGAGAGAGTCGAGTTTTTTGACCTTTTCGTGGTCGCCGCCGAACAGTTCCATGAAGCTTGCTCCGGTACCCGTGGTGCCCTTGCACCCGAGGAGGCGGAGAGAGCCCAGAACGTGCTCGAGATTTTCAAGGTCGAAGGTCAGATCCTGTATCCAAAGCACGGCGCGCTTGCCCACGGTGGTGGGCTGCGCCGCCTGGAAATGCGTGTACGCCAGCGTGGGCTGATCCTTATACTTCTCCGCGAAATCCGCGGCGGCTTTTATGCTCGCGACGAGAAGAGAACGTATTTCCATGAGCGCGTCGCGCATCAGTATGATATCCGTATTGTCGCCCACGTAGCAGGACGTTGCGCCAAGGTGGATGATGCCTCTCGCTCGGGGGCAGGCGTCGCCGTAGGTCCTGACGTGCGCCATTACGTCGTGGCGCACCTGCTTTTCGTAACGGGCTGCCGCGTCGTAGTCGATGTCGGACACGTGTTCCTTCATCTCCGCGATCTGCTCGTCGGTAATGTTTATCCCCAGTTCCTTTTCAGCCTCGGCGAGTGCGATCCACAGTTTGCGCCAGGTGGTGAATTTCCTGTCCGGAGAGAAGATCCTTTTCATCTCGTCTCCCGCGTACCGTGAACAGAGGGGTGATGTGTAAACGTCATTCATTTATTCCGTCCTGCCTTTCGGGTAGTTTTTCTTTCTTTTTCTGCGACTTGGCGAGGAGCGAGAGGGCGTCGTATATACCGTTCATGCCCACAAGCTCCGAGGAGCCCGCCCTCTTGCCCTTGATCTGCTTTTTCGGGAGCGCGATGGTGGAAAAGCCGAGGCGGGACGCCTCGTTGATCCTCTGCTCCGCCGACGGTACGGAACGGAGCTCGCCCGAAAGCCCTATCTCGCCCATGGCGATAAGATCGTTCGGCACGGGCACATCCTTGAGCGATGAGATCAGCGCCAGGACGATGGCAGAGTCGGCCGCCGGATCGTCGATCCTCATTCCTCCCACCACGTTCATGTAAACGTCGCAGGAGGAGAACCTCAGTCCGAGCCGTTTTTCAATGACGGCAAGGAGAAGGCACATCCGGTTATAATCTATACCGTTCGCCGTCCTTCTGGGAGACGGGAAAACGGTGGGAGTGACAAGAGCCTGAATTTCCGCGATGATGGGGCGCGTACCCTCAAGAATGCACGCGGCGCAGCTCCCGGAGACGCCCTCCGGTCTTCCCTCAAGAAGCATTTCGGAGGGATTCGGCACACATTCGAGACCGTGGCCGGTCATTTCGAACACGCCGATCTCGTTGGTGCTTCCGAATCTGTTCTTGACAGCGCGGACTATGCGGCTCGGCGAGCTTCTGTCCCCCTCGAACGAGATCACGGCGTCCACCATGTGTTCAAGCACCTTGGGCCCCGCGATGCCGCCCTCTTTATTAACGTGCCCCACGATGATCAGCGACGTCCCGTCTGCCTTGATCCGCCCGATCAGAGCGGAGGTGCATTCCCGCACCTGGGTGACGCTTCCGGGAGCGGACGTCGCCGCGGACGTGTACAGCGTCTGTATGGAATCTATTATCAGGATCTCAGGAGAGATCCTCTCGTACTCTTTTACGATCGAATCGAGGAAGACTTCGTTCTGAACGAAAAGCTTTTCCGGATCCACGCCGAGACGCCCGGCGCGCATCTTGAGCTGCGCCCGGGATTCCTCTCCCGAGACGTACATTATCGTATGGTCGTCTCCCATTTTCCCGCAGAGCTGCATCAGGAGCGTCGATTTTCCGATCCCCGGCTCGCCTGCCACGAGGATCGCCGATCCCACCACGAGGCCGCTTCCGAGGACCCGGTCGAATTCGTCGATCCCGGTGGTCGATCTCATGTATTCGGGGATCGCCATGTCACGAAACGGCTCCGCCTTGTCCGCGGTCACGGCGGAGGCTCCCGGAGTCGTTCTCTTCTCGGCGTAGGTCTCCTCCGTGAAGGAGTTCCACGCTCCGCATGAGGGGCATTTTCCGAGCCATTTCGGGCTTTGGTAATCGCACTCTGTGCAGGTGTAGACCGTTTTAGGACCCTTCATCTTTCTCTTCCTTTTCTTTTCTTTTGTCTTTCGTATTCTATTCGTTACCGGCGAGATACTCGGCGACGGATGACATGATAACGCACGCCACGTCCGCGCGATAGCTGTCTGTTTTCAGCTTTTCGAGCTCTTCGACGTTTGATAAGAACCCGCATTCGACCAGTACCGCCGGAGTCTTGATATTATGGAGCAGGTAGATCGCCGAGGTCGCCGCCTTCGTGGATTTTGTCCCTTCCGGCTGAAAATGAGTGTTGAGATAATCCTGTATCAATCCCGCGGCGCCGGGGCTCGCCGGATCGTTCGGAGAAAACCATACCTGAAGTCCGTGTACCGACGGATCGGGGAACTTGTTGGTGTGGATCGACAGGAACAGTCTCGCGTCCGCCTCGTCTGCGGACCTCAGCCGGTTTTTAAGATCAAGGGACTTCTTTTTGCCCGTGTAGTCGTCGGACTCGCCGTATTTGTCGTAGAGAAGCCTGTCTTCGCGCCTTGTCATAACGGAGGGGATGCCGAGCAGCGTGGCAAGCGAATCCATATCTGTCGCTATAGCCAGGTTGACGTCCTTCTCGACCGTGCCGTCCGCGCCGGAGGCTCCTCCGTCCTCGCCCCCGTGTCCCGCGTCGATGACTATTCCGGTCTTCCTGTCCTCAGCCGCAGCGTAAGCCGGAGCAGTCTGCCCCGTCCGTCTACCTCTGCCGATCCCGGCGGAAACGGCTCCCAAAGTCACGGAGGACGTGAAAAAAATGATCCCGAAGAGAATGAGTCCCACTGTCCTGACGAACGCACTGTTACGGTCGACTATCATCAAAAACACCTCCTGCGGAAGCTTTCGATTTGATGATATGAACGTCCGTTACGGGTTATTCCGCAAACGACCCGCTCCGACGGCCGAAAAACTCGTCCGCCAGAACGGCGCAGGTGCCCACGGAAACGTATTTCCCTTTGACGAACATGGAATCCCGGCTTATCCCCTCGAATCTCATGCCCACCTTTTCCATTACGCGTCTGCTGTCCTCGTTTCCGCACATGTATTTCGCCTCGATACGGTGAAGGGACAGTTCCGTGAAACCGAAACGAATGACCCGGCGCACCGCCTCGGGGGCGATCCCGATATGCCAGAAACGGGGATTCAGCACATAGCCGATCTCGGCGGAGTCGGCTTCGAAATTGAACCGGGTGAACCCGCAGGTGCCGATCATTTTACCGGTCCGTTTGTCGGTCACCGCCCAGTCGAAGAATTCCCCGCTTTTGTACCGGGACTGTATAAAAGCGAGATACCGAGCCGTCTGACGGGGATCCGCGTGGGGTTCCCACAGAAGATAGCGGGTCACCTCCGGGTCGGAAGCGTACTCGAACATGTCGTCGGCGTCCGATCTTTTCATACGGCGAAGAACGAGTCTTTCCGTCTCAAGAACAGGCGGTGAGGTAAAGTATCTTCGGACGAGATCTCTGTTCATCGTGAAGCACGCTCCTTTTTTCAAAAAAAGACCCATAATATTTTATCACATTTTGATTGCCGTGACAATAATCAGGAGCCATATTGCGTCATTTTTTCCGTCAGGCAGATTCTCAAAGAAAATGAAGCGGCGGGACCGGAAGTCGCTCCCGGTGTGAGAACATGATGTGACTCCGTTCCCGAGGCGACATAAAGGGGGATTGACAAAAGGAGCAAAGTATATTATAATAATAAAGCGCTGAGCATCTGACGGCAAAGAAGTTCTGAGCCCAAAGACTGACGAAAGCGGGGGCGGCACGCCTTTACACGATCACAGTCACAGCCGGATGAGAGCGTCCGGCTGTTTTTTCTGCGAAGCGCGGAGTCTGATTCAAAGAAAGAAGGAATACCATGTACAGATACGATCCCAAATCTCTCACAGCAGACGAATTCATAAACCACGGGGAAATCCTCGAAACGCTGAAATACGCGGACGAGAACAAGGACAACATGGATCTTATAAGCGAAATCCTCGAAAAAGCAAAACCACAGAAAACAGAAAGAGGAACGGTCTGCCGGGGGCTGACCCACCGTGAGGCTTCGGTCCTGCTTGCATGCGAGGATCCGGAGGTGGAGAAAAAGGTATTCCGCCTTGCCGGTGAGATCAAGGACGCTTTCTACGGCAACAGGATCGTCATGTTCGCGCCGCTCTATCTGTCGAACTACTGCGTGAACGGATGCGTTTACTGCCCTTACCACAGAGGAAACGGCGGTATTGCGAGGAAGAAACTGACTCAGGACGAGGTGCGGGACGAGGTCATCGCGCTCCAGGACATGGGTCACAAACGCCTCGCCATCGAGGCGGGTGAGGACCCGGTGAACAACCCCATCGAATACATCCTCGATTGTATCAAAACCATTTATTCCATCAAACACAAAAACGGCGCCATCCGCCGGGTGAACGTGAATATCGCTGCCACCACGGTGGAGAACTACAGAAAGCTGAAGGACGCCGGGATCGGCACGTATATCCTCTTCCAGGAGACGTACCACAAGGAGAGCTACGAAAAGCTCCATCCCACGGGACCGAAGCACAACTACAACTACCACACGGAGGCCATGGACCGCGCCATGGAGGGCGGTATCGACGACGTGGGGCTCGGGGTCCTGTTCGGGCTTGAGCTCTACAGATACGAATTCGCCGGGCTCCTGATGCACGCGGAGCATCTGGAGGCCGTCCACGGCGTGGGTCCCCACACCATCAGCGTGCCGCGGATCAAACGCGCCGAGGGGATCGACCCCTCCGCCTTCGACAACGGCATCAGCGACGATATTTTCGCAAAGATCTGTGCCCTTATCAGAGTGGCGGTCCCCTACACGGGGATGATAATCTCCACCAGAGAATCACAGGCCGTGCGGGAAAAAGTTCTCCCTCTCGGCGTGTCCCAGATCAGCGGAGCCTCCCGCACCTCCGTAGGAGGCTACACCGAGGAGGAGAGACCCACCGATACGGAGCAGTTCGACGTGTCCGACCAGAGGACGCTGGACGAGGTGGTCCGCTGGCTCATGGAGAACGGACATATTCCCTCCTTCTGCACCGCGTGCTACAGGGAGGGACGTACCGGCGACAGGTTCATGAGCCTTTGCAAATCGGGACAGATACTCAACTGCTGTCATCCCAACGCTTTGATGACGCTGAAGGAATTCCTCTGCGACTACGCCAGCGAGGAGACGAGGCGCGTGGGCGAGGCGATGATCGCGCGCGAGCTCGAGAAGATACCGAACGAGAAAGTGAAGAAGATCTGCCGCGACAATCTCGAAAAGATAGGCGCGGGAGAGAGAGATTTCAGATTCTGACGTATCAGGAGGCCGCAGACCTATGGGACTTAACACCACCCCGTCTTCGGAGCGGGTCCATATCGCCTTTTTCGGCAGGCGGAACGCGGGAAAATCGAGTCTTGTGAACGCCGTTACGGGGCAGGATCTCGCAGTCGTGTCTCCCGTGAGCGGGACGACCACGGATCCGGTCTACAAGGCGATGGAGCTTCTGCCTCTCGGCCCCGTGATGATGATCGACACCCCCGGCTACGACGACGAGGGAGAGCTCGGATCGCTCCGGGTCGAAAAGACGAAACAAATACTCAGAAAAACGGATATCGCCGTTATCGTGACCGACGCTGTGGCCGGGATCGGCAGCACGGAGCGGGAGTTGATCGCTCTTTTCGAGGAAAGAGGGATCCCGTACATCACCGTTTATGCAAAATCGGATCTTCACGGCGCGGGCGACGGGCTCTCCGTCAGTTCCGCCACCGGCGAAGGTATAAACGAGCTGAAGGAAGCTCTCGCCGCTTTGAAACCGGACGAGCAGTCGCCGTATCCCGTCGTGAGCGACCTTGTGGATCCGGGCTCAACGGTGGTCCTTGTGATCCCCATCGACAAGGCGGCGCCGAAGGGACGGCTGATCCTGCCGCAGCAGCAGACCATACGGGAGCTGCTGGACGCCGGATGCGCCGCTCTCGCCGTGCGCGATACGGAGTATGCCGGTTTTCTTGAGAAATATCCCTCGCCGTCGCTCGTCATCTGCGACAGTCAGGTCTTCGGGAAGGTCGCCGAGGCGACGCCTGAGTCCGTTCGCCTGACGTCGTTTTCCATCCTTATGGCGCGTCACAAGGGGTTTCTCACTGAGGCGGTGAAGGGAGTAAAAAAACTCGGCTCGCTCCATAACGGAGACAAGATCCTTATTTCCGAGGGTTGTACCCATCACAGGCAGTGTAATGACATAGGCTCGGTGAAGCTGCCCGGGATGATAAAAATGTTTTCCGGAATCGACACGGAGATCCGATTCACATCCGGAGGAACTTTTCCGGAAGATCTCAGGGAATACGCTCTGGTACTCCACTGCGGAGGTTGTATGCTTAACGAGCGGGAGATGATCCACCGCATGAAAACAGCCGTGAGGCAGGGAGTGTGCTTCACGAACTACGGGGTAGCAATCGCATTTATGAAAGGGATTTTAAAAAGAAGCTTGTCGCCTTTTCCAGAACTCCTGAACGAAATTTGAGGATAAAACGTCCCGCCTCCGTCAATGAAAACGGAGGCGGGAGCTTTTTGCTCAGATATTGACTTCGGGAATCGTAGCGAAGCCTTTTTCGAGGTCTTCGTCGGTGGGGATGTAGTCGGACATTTCGCCGTCGTTGTACTTCTGGTATGCGACCAAATCGAAGTATCCGGTACCGGTGAGACCGAAGACGATGTTCTTCTCCTCGCCGGTCTCGCGGCACTTCAGCGCCTCGTCGATAGCCACCTTGATGGCGTGGGAGCTTTCCGGAGCCGGAAGGATTCCTTCGACTCTGGCGAAACGGACCGCCGCCTCAAAGACGCTGGTCTGCTCAACGCTCCTTGCCTGCAGGTAGCCGTCGTCGTAAAGCTGAGACAGAATGGAGCTCATGCCGTGGTATCTGAGGCCGCCGGCGTGGTTCGGCGACGGGATGAAGTCGTGGCCGAGAGTGTACATCTTCGCCAGCGGGCACACCTTTCCGGTGTCGCAGAAGTCGTAGACGTACTTGCCGCGGGTGAGGCTGGGGCAGGACGCCGGCTCGACGGCGATGATCTGATAATCGGCCTCTCCCCGGAGCATCTGTCCGACAAAGGGCGAGATAAGACCGCCGAGGTTCGATCCGCCTCCGGCGCAGCCGATGATGATATCGGCCTTGACGCCGTATTTGTCCAGCGCTGTTTTGGTCTCAAGTCCTATGACCGACTGGTGCAGGAGCACCTGGGACAAAACGGAGCCGAGGACGTATCTGTATCCGTCGGAGGTAACGGCTTTTTCCACCGCCTCGGAAATGGCGCAGCCGAGAGAACCGCCGGTGCCGGGGAACTCCTCGTTGATCTTGCGTCCGATCTGCGTTTCCATTGACGGGGACGGGGTCACGTCTGCGCCGAAGGTGCGCATGACCTCACGGCGGAAGGGCTTCTGCTCGTAGGAGACCTTGACCATATAGACCTTGCAGTCAAGTCCGAAGTAAGAACACGCCATGGACAGCGCGGTGCCCCACTGACCGGCTCCGGTCTCGGTGGTGACGCCCTTCAGTCCCTGCTTCTTGGCGTAATACGCCTGGGCGATGGCGGAGTTGAGCTTGTGGCTCCCCGAGGTGTTGTTTCCCTCGAATTTGTAATAGATGTGCGCCGGGGTATCGAGTTCTTTTTCCAGATAGTACGCACGGACCAGGGGAGACGGTCTGTACATCTTGTAAAAGTCGCAAATCTCTTCCGGAATGTCGATGTACGGAGTATCGTTGTCGAGCTCCTGCGCGGCCAGCTCGCGGCAGAACACCGCGGACAGCTCATCCACCGTCATGGGCTTCAGAGTTCCCGGGTTCAGGATCGGCGCGGGTTTGTTCTTCATGTCCGCGCGGACGTTATACCACTGCCTCGGGATCTCTTTCTCATCGAGATAGATTTTGTAGGGGATCTTTTCGTTTTTCATGGTTTCCCTTTCCGCGGGTGTATAACTTCCGCTTGCCGGAGGTTTGAATTTGCGGTTT
>CACXCL010000023.1 GCA_902766115.1 uncultured Ruminococcus sp. | reverse complement strand
GGCGATCTCCTTTTTCAGCATCCCGAACAGCAGATCCGACTCATCTTTCGTGAGCCTCATCTCGCCCCAGTCGAGGGTGTTTTTCAGGGGATCCGGCAGGTCGGTCAACGCCTCGGAAAAGCTTTTGCTCCCGGTAAACTTGCTTTGGATCGTCATGTAATCGTCTTCGGGGAGCGGGAGGATGCGGCTCCTGACGCCTGACGAGGTGCGGATCCGGAACCCCTGCGCGGAGCCCGATAGGTTTTTCACGACGAAACCGTCCACGCCGCCCTCTCTGAGCTGACGGCACGACTCTGCGAGAGCGCGGGACACTATTTCCCTCGTTTCCGGATCGTCATATTCCATCGAACTGTTTTTCAGGATCGCGTAATCGTACATATTGATGTCGTATCTGCTTGTGACGTCAACGCCCGCAAGGCTCACGCTCTTTATCTCGTCCGCGGAGGGGGTGAATCCGAGCTCGGCTTTGTAGATGCCTCTCATACCGAATATCAGACACAGGTTTACTGCCGCCACGATCAGAAGACCGGGCAGGCTTTTCACGGCGCGGGAGATCTGCTTTGACGTGATGAGCTCGTATGTGAAATACACGCCCGCGGCGACGATATAGTACACCACGTAGACGAACGCATTGTTGCCGGGTCCTCCTCCGACGGATTCGCTGAAAATGGCGGCGCAGACGGGTATGCAGATCACCATGGTCAGAGTGATGCGGAACAGCGCCTGAAGCGTCCTGTTCGGCGCGGACCTTTCCGCCGACTCGCTTTTTCTCCTGCAGAAGAGAACGCACGCCAGGGCAAGGTATATCGCCGCCAGCACGGCGGAATAGATCTGGGAGGATCCGGTCAACAGGATGTTCATCGTTCCCGTCATCCCCGCCCGGCTGACGAACACTCCGATGACCGTCCCCGCCACCAGATTGAGCGAGGAGTCAAGCGGGAACGTCAGAGAACTCATGTCCAGTATGGGAAGAACGTCCCCAAGGACTCCGGTCAACATGAGGATCGCAAAACGGGGCAGGAAGATTATCAGACCGGACACGATGATATTAGTGAACGTCGTCCCTGTGACTGTCATGGCGAGCATCACCGACGAGGCGACCAGCATCGACGCCACAGAGCATCCGAGGGTGAGCTTCATCAGTGACGGGACGATCAGAGTGAGTCTGCTCTGAAAGATAAGGAACGTGAGGATCGACAGCGCGCTTGATATCGCCGCCACGGCGACGATCCACACGAGCACCGCGGAAGCGTAGCTGAGAAACAGGCACGCGCGGGTGTAGGGAAGGGAATGATAGAAGTCCGAGGCGTTCCTCTTGTTCAGGAACGAGAACAGTGACAGCGTCATCAGGGGCGCGATGATCGTGAACGTGAGCAGGAGGAACGGATGGGCGTGAAATCCGTCCATGACCTCCACCCCGACGCTGTATTTTGCATTGCTCATCGCGCGGCTTACGGGTACCAGCACAGCCTCCACCGACATCACGATCAGGGAGAGGAAGCCGATCAGCCTCAGCTGCTTCAGCCCCTCAAAGAACAGTTTCGGATTCCATATTTTTCCTTGAGCCATGTCAGCTTACCTCCTTTATATCGTAGGCGTATCCCAGCGCCTCCATCTCGTAGGTAAAGATCTCCTCCAGCGACAGCGGAAGCACCTCGAGTAGGATCGGGTGGAGGGCTTTCAGCTTCTCCACCGTTTCCTCACGGTCGCCGCTGACGATCATGTTGGTCACCGATCCCCGCCGGTCGAGACGGCTTACCTCGACCCCCTCGAATATCTCGGGGCCGTAATCGTGGTCGAATGCGATCTGTATCTTGAATTTCGCTGTTTTCAGCTCCTGGATGTCGCTCTCAAGCACCAGTCCTCCTCGATGGAGCAGGGCAAGCTGGTCGCAGGTGTCCTCAAGCTCGCGGAGTGAGTGAGAGGTGATGACCGCCGTGGTCCCGCGGTCCATCACGTCCTCGTAAATGAGCTTTTTGACGAGGTTGCGCATGACGGGGTCAAGCCCGTCGAAGGTCTCGTCGAAAAAGATGTACTCCGGCCTGGCGGACAGAGCCAGAATGGTCGCCGCCTGCCGCCTCATCCCTTTTGAAAAGGTGGAGAGCGCCTTTTTCGTATCGAGCCCGAGCGTTCCCGAAATGTCGCGGAAACGGGCGCGGTCGAAGGTCTTGTAGATCGAGGCGTAGGCATTCGCCATCCGTTCCATGTCTGCTCCTGCGAAGAAGTATATATCGTCCGGCACGAAAGCCATACGTCCTTTGACGGACGGATTGTTCCACACGCTGTCTCCGTCCGCCGTGACTGAGCCTGCGTCGGCGCGGTAGACTCCTGATATGGTTCTGAGGAACGTTGATTTTCCCGCTCCGTTTGAGCCGATCATCCCGTAGATCGACCCGTCCCCGATGGTGCAGGTAATACTGTCAAGCGCGGTGAATTCGCCGAATTTCTTGGTGAGACCCTCCGTTTTGATCATTTATCATCACTTTCCTTTCCTTGCATAGGATCCCGGTACGCCTCGTCGAGTATTTCTTCGATCGCTTCCCTCGGGACGCCCAGCGACGCCATCCCGCCGATGATCCGCGAAAGCTCGCCGAGATCCTTCATTTTATTCTCAGTCAATATCTCCTTCGCCCCCTCACAGACGAAGTATCCTCTCCCGGGGACGGCGCGGATGAGGCCGCGGCCGTCAAGCTCCGTGTACGATTTGAGGATCGTCACGGGATTGATCCCGAGCTCCGTGGAGGTGGCGCGTACCGAGGGGATCTGATCCCCTTCACTGAGCGCCCCCGACGCGATCATTTTTTCGAGCTGATCGATCAATTGCTCGTAGATCGGCGTCCGGGACATGGAGTCTATCTGAAACATCTGCTTCTCCCTCCGTTTGATTTTATGCGGGGCGCACCTATGCGCATTAGGTGTTATACCTCACATATAACACCTATATGATACCACCGTCAGCCGTGTTTGTCAACCCTGTTTTGAAAAAAAATAAAAATGTAATTTTCTCACATTTTATAACAGAAAACAGTTGACATATTAACATTAATAATGTAAAATAAATTCAGGAAATAACACAGGAGAGGAGAGTGACCTTTGAAATCGCAAAGACGTGAAGAAATCAGGAAAATTCTTGAGTCAAAGCCCTTTGTATCCCTCAGGGAGCTCACTCTTGAGTTCCCCGACGTGTCCGAAATGACCATCCGCCGCGACATCGAGTTTTTCGAGCGCCAGGGCGAGGTCATCCGCGTGCACGGCGGAGCCCGCTCCGTGAAGTTTATCTCCCGTACGGACGTGGACTCCATATCGAAGCGCGAGTCTGAGAACGTGCCGCAGAAGCAGGCCATCGCCCGGCTGGCGGTTGAGTTCCTCGAACCGGGAAGATCCATCTTTCTCGATTCCGGCTCCACTACCCGGCAGATGCCGCCGTATATCCCGGACGAGCGGTTTTCTTTCACCACGACGGACCCCAAGCTTGCGCTGGATCTGTCCCGATCGCCGGTATCCGTTGTGAATATCGTCGGCGGTCGTCTCGAAAAAGACAACCAGACGGTGACAGGTCTCCAGGCGACGCGATTTCTCACGGGTGTGAACATCGACACGGCGATCCTGTCCCCAGCGGGGTTTTCCCTTGAAAACGGGTTCACCGTGGGCAGCTACAACGAATGCGAGCTGAAAAGGATCGTGGTGGAAAAGGCGAGATCCGTCATCGTCCTCATCGACTCCGCCAAGTTCGACAAGTCGCTTCCGTACACTTTCTGCGACTTGAGCGGCGTCGACGCCATAGTCACGGACGGCCCCGTCCCGCTGGCGACCCGCTCCGCGGCGCAGAATCTGGGCGTGCGGATCATCGAAGCGGGCGCCGCCGAATAAAACCGAAAAAACTTTATGAAAGGAACACATATATGGCAAGTACAGTTATAATGCCCCGCCAGGGGCAAAGCGTCGAG
>CACXCL010000022.1 GCA_902766115.1 uncultured Ruminococcus sp. | reverse complement strand
TATCAGATCCAGGGAACCAAGGGATGCTACGAATCCCCGAGAACGGGAGGCGATCACGTGATCGCCGTTGCTACCGAGGATAATCCCGAGGGATTCAAAACATGGCGCCCGCTGAGCGATTTCAACGATATGCTGCCCGAGAGATACAAGAAGGGCGGCGGCGAGGGCGCCGGTCACGGCGGCGGAGACTACTACATAGTCGAAGACTTCGTCGAAGCGGTCAAGACCAACACCCAGCCTTATCTGAACGTTTACCGCGCGGCTGAATGGACGGCGGTGGCTCTGCTGAGTCAGCTTTCCGTCACCAACGGCGGACGGATCATCGAGATGCCGAAATTCCGCCCGAATATGCCCTGGGAAGAAAAAAGGATCAAACTCTGACGCAAAAAAGAACGGCGCCGACGGGACGAACTTCGTAAGGAAGTCGCTTTGAGGCTACAATTACCGACGCAAAAGATACGAAAACGGCGTGACCATTCCGGTCACGCCTGTTTTTACCTGTTACGGATTTTGGGCCACAAAATCCGATGCTCGTTATAACTGTAAACAGAAGCATTTTTACAAATACTGCTCTACGACAAGAACCTCTCCCGTAGATTCATCCCGAAAGTGCCAACGTCTTAAATCGCCCTCACTTTGTCCCTTTCCAATGTAAGTTGTCGGTCGGCCGTCCTTTCCGAGCGGCCAATCGGAGCTCTGCGCCCAGTAAGGATAGCCCCTCTCACTTTTAAATTCTTCCCGAATCCTCGCCTTTATCGCTTTTTTCCGCTCGGTCTTTTTCATGTTTTCAGGAAACAGTGGGAGAATGTTTTTTTGAATATATTTCTCCGCCTCTCCGCCAGAAAGGTATTCCGGTATAACATCCAGCGCAAATCCATATGCAAGAATGTAATAGTCGGACCAGGGAATGCTTTGATCGATCTGATAATAGATCGAGTAGACGCCGTCATAAAATGCAGAGGCGCCCGCAGCTGTCTCAACATCATGCGTGATCATTCTCCGCTCGTAGGTCAAAAAAGTATGAACTGAATCAAATACATGGTTCCCATAGATAAGTCCCGGAGATGTTTCAGGCGACAGGAGATATTCAATCTGGCCGGTGCTCTCAAACTCGCGACCTGCAACAGTACAGCGGTATTTTTTCAGCGGACGCCCGGTGGCCTTTATTTCGTCGATAACAGATTGCAGAAACTGCTCGATTGATGGATCATGGTCATAAATAGAGCGAAATGAAACGATGTCAAGATTTCCGAGCAAAAAATCCCGGATGGTCTTTTGAATATCCATATAGTGTTTTTCCCCCCTGGATTAACCAGTTCAAGCAAGAGCATCGCCAATTCGGCTGGTACTTCATAGCATACTATCATTCATTTTGTTGAAAGTCAAGGTGGACCCGCTTCAACTTTGAATAAAATGCGCAGGATGGAGGCCGTTCCTAACGAAGTGCCTCCCTCGGCGCCGTTCTTTTTTTGTCATTTTTCGTAAGTCTGCGTGAACTGCCAGTCGTAGTAAAGCTGTTCCACCACCGCAAGGGGGCTCAGGTCGTCGTTCGCCACGTACCAGCCGCCGTCGATGTTCAGCAGGATGAGCTTTCCGTTCTCCTCCAAGTCTTCTTCCTGCAAACTTCCGGAGACGGTGGCGGTATAGGACACGTAGACTCCCTCTTTGACCGCTCCGTCCCCGATGCGGTACTTGCCGAGGAGCTCCGTGCCGAGTCCTTCTTCCGCGGCGTTGAGGTTTTCGATCGCCGCGTCCACGTCGTCGTTGTGGTCGAGAACGTACTCGTCGATCACGTCTTCCGGGACCGCGTCTCCTTTTTCGACGTTTGAGATCGTGATCTCGTAGTCGTCGCCGAAGTACCCGACGTAATCCTTCCGGCTCTCCTCCTGCTCCCGATCCACCAGCTTTAGCGACGCCTCGCCCACGCTCTCCGTGCCGTACTCCTCGGAGATATAGGCGGTGAAGCCGTCCCAGTCATCTTCCGCCTCGAGCTCCCAGTATCTTGCGTACGCGTCGCCGAGATCCTTTATATCCGCCCGGCAGAAATTGACACTGACGGCTGCCCCGATGTCGCTTTCCTTGAGCGCGTCGAGGTATTTTTTCGCCACCTTCATCGGGTCTGAGTTCTCGCTTTTCTTCCCGCAGGCGGTCACAAGCGATAACGTGAACACCAGGACGAGAACGAGAGAGATGATCCTTGATTTCATTATTTTTCTCCTTATCGGGGGATGAGAGTCGCCCGGCGGGTCCCCGCCGGGTGACATATGATTTCCGTCATGCGGCCCTCGCCGCGTTTTTCTTTTTCGATACGCCCTTCACAATGCCTCTCAGGACAAGCAGTACGACGCCCGCGCCGAGAACGGCGGCGCCGATCGGCAGATTCACACGGAGCGCCCCTGCGATGATCTTGCCGAAGAGCGGGTTCCCGGTCGCCGACGCGAACACTCCGGGCATGATGAGTCCGCCGAGACATCCCAGGGTCAACGGAAGACCGATCACGACGAAATACACGCCGAGGATCGCCGTGCCCATCCCCGGGCGCAGGATGATCATCAACACCGCCAGTACCAGGCACACCGCCGCGAGGGCGATCATGACGGGATACGACAGGATGATCCGTGAGACATTGAAAGCCGTTTCGTTCTCGCCGCGGATCTCCTCTCCGTCGAAGAACACGCGGTCGCTCTCGCCGACGATGGAGTCGATCATCTTATCCTTGAGTCTGATGTTCTCGTAGGAATACGCGCCGTAAAACTCGTCGTACACGTGCGCTTCGATACTCTCGTCTATGTCGACGCCGAGTTTTTCTTTGATCAGCGCTTTGTTCTCTTCGAGGAAGTCCCCCGCCTCGCTTCTTGTCAGTCTGACGGTGACGTCTCCGTCGCTCAGGATGCCGTCGACCAGACCCGACGCCTTCTCCGCGATGAGGGATCTCACGTTGGATCCGTCGATGAATTCCGCGAAGGATTCGTCCGTGATGGTGGTGGAGATACCGTAGGGCTCGAGTTTTTCGTCCACACCCTTGTACATGTCCTCCACCTGCCCGCTGACGTCGCTTCCCACCGATTCGGTGAAATCATTGTATGAAACGGGCTTCAGGATACGTTCCATGCTCTTCTCGGATGCGGTGTTGCGTGCGATAAACAGCGAAAGGCAAACGAGAGAGAGAACGACGAACAGGATGAAAAGCAGGATCACGACCGCGCCGCGGCCCTTGGACTTTTTCTTCTTCGGCTTCCCTGCCTTTTTCGGCGCTTTCGGCGCAGTCCGGTAGTCGGGTGCGGGCTGATAAGGCGGAGCCGGCGGAGCAGTGTATACCGGTGGCTGTTCCCGCGCGGGGACGTTCATCTCCCGGCGCGCCGAGCAGACGGGGCATTCCCCGGTCGCGGGGTCAAGAGGACTGCCGCACATACCGCAGAATCCGGAAAAATGCGCGGGCTGCGCCTCGGGAGTCTCCTCCCGAGCCGGAGGAAGCGGAGCGTCGTCACCGGCGGGTCCCGCGGTCAGTTCCGCAGCCTGTTCTTCAGTCTGCTCCTCGATTTGTCCTTCAACACGCTCTTCGATCTGTTCCGCCTGCTCTTCTTCCCTTACTTCGGGTTGTTCCTCATTTTTCGGTTCAACCGGAACGGGAGAACCGCAGTTCGGACAGAAGGATGATCCGGGTTCAAGAGCGAACCCGCAGTTCTCACAGAATTTTGCCATAATATCCCCTCCTTATGATTTCATTTCAAACCGATCTCATACTTTTGTGCCGCAGGCCGTACAGAAAAGATTCCCTTCGGGCACTTCGTTCCCGCATACCGTGCAGAAACGCTTTTTGTGAGCGGGAGCCGGCATCGGATCGGCGTCAAGCCTGCTGCCGCAGGAGGTGCAGAACAGGACTCCCTCGGCGGCGGGAGCACCGCAGACGGGACATACTCTGCCCTGTGGCGCGGCTGGCTCCGGTTCCGGCGCGGGGGCCGATGAAGTCGCCGGATCGGCGTCGATCCTGCTGCCGCAGGAGGTGCAGAAAGGCATATCTCCGGCGGCGGGAGCGCCGCAAACGGGACATATTCTGCCCTGTGGCGCGGCAGGCTCCGGTTCCGGCGCGGGAGCGGGAGCCTCGTCGATCCTGTTCCCGCACACCATGCAGAACGGCAGATCGCCTACGGCGTGCGCCCCGCAATGGGGGCATATCTTCTCGGGCCCTTTGTGTTCTGTATCGGGGGCCGCTTCCGGAGCGCTCTGTCCGGCGGGAGCTTTTTCCTCCGCGGGAGTCACGTCGTTGAGGGAGGCTCCGCAGAACGTGCAGAACAGCGATCCCTCTGCGACGGGCTTGCCGCACACCGGGCACAGGTGAGTGTCCGTATGCGCGTCGAGCTCCCCGGCGTACTCCGCCGCCAGTTTTTCGTTCAGTCTTACCTCTTTGACAAGGGCTTCCAGCTCCGGGGCGGGTGTGTCCCCCGCCAGAAGGCAATACGCCTTGCCTATCTCCGAGTAAAGCTCCCCGATGCGTTTTTTGCATTCGGACAGTTTTGCCTCAAGTGCGTCCGCGGACGCGGGCTCCGGGACGTGCGCAAAGGATCTCTCGTTATCGTTCATGATATGGTCCTCCGTTTTATGTATTTTCATGCATATTGTCCGACTAAATTGTACCACACGGGAGCGATGAAATCAACCGTTTCGGAAAATTCGTTTCCCGCGTGAACGTTCGGACACGGGAATACTTTGTCCGTTTTTTCGTTTTCCGATTGAAGAAAGCGCCGCGGTATGATAAAATAGTGGGAGAAATCTTTATGCAGGAGATCGGTATGGATATAAAAAACTGGCTCGGGCAGTTCGAGGATCCCGACGCAAAGCACAGACCGCACCCTTTTTGGTCATGGAACGACCGGCTTGATCCGGATGAACTCAGACGACAGGTCCGGGAGATGAAGGAGACCGGTCTCGGCGGTTTCTTCATGCACGCGCGGGACGGTCTGCTCACCGACTATCTGGGGGACGAGTGGTTCGACTGCGTCCGCGCGTCCGCCGACGAGGCGGAAAAGAACGGACTTCGGGCGTGGTGCTACGACGAGGACGGCTGGCCCAGCGGCTCCGCCGGACGGAAGATCCCCCGGGAGCATGAGGAATACCGCTGGAGCTGGGTCCGCATGATCGACGCTGAAAGCGAAAAAAAGGACGGCGACTGCAAAACCATAGGCCGCTTTGCCGTCGCCGCGGACAACTCCTATCGCAGACTCGGGGACGGAGAGGAAGCCGCCGGCGGCGAGAGAGAATACCGCGCCGCGGTATTCAGCGGAGACGACTACACGGATATACTGAATCCGGAGGCGGTGCGTGCTTTTCTCGACGGAACCCACGAGAGGTACCTCGCCGAGACCGGGTCCATGCTCCGTGACGGGGTCCTGTCCGGGTTCTTCACCGACGAGCCTCAGTATTCCCTTTGCAAGACCCCGTGGTCGCCGGTTTTTGAGAAGGATTTTGAGGAACGCTACGGGTACCCCGTCAGGGATCACATTCCCGCGCTGTTCTTCGATTCGCCGGGGTGCGAGGGCGTGCGGCACGACTTCTGGTCCATGGTGAACAGGCTTTACACCGAATCCTTCGGCAAACAGATATACGACTGGTGCTCCGATCATCTGTGCAGGCTGACCGGGCACGGGATGATGGAGGACAATATGCTCTGCCAGATGCACTGCACGGCGGGAGTCATGCCTCTGTACGAATATATGCACGTCCCGGGGATCGACTGGCTCGGGCGGGAACCCCAGCGAGAGGGGATAACGGGCAGAAAATGCCTGCCGGTGACTCCGCTGCAGCTGGGATCGGTCGCCTCGCAGCTCGGCAAGGAGAGCGCATTGACGGAGACCTTCGCCCTCAGCGGATGGGACGTGACCTTCTCTGACCTCAGGTGGCTTGTGGACTGGCAGTTCATGTACGGCGTCACCCTGCTGTGTCAGCATCTCGAGGGATACACGATCCGCGGCCGCAGAAAGAACGATTACCCGCCCTGTATGTTCTATCAGTCCCCCTGGTGGCGCGACTACAAAATATTCAACGACACCGTCGCCCGCACCGGCGAGATCCTCGGCTCGGGCGTGTGGGACCCGGGCGTCCTTGTGATCCATCCCATGCATTCGCTCTGGATCAGGTTCAACGGGACGGATATAAACAGCGAACAGGCTTACGACGACGAATTCAATCTCGCCGTACTCGCTCTCGCCGACATGCACGTGGACTTCCACTTCGGAGACGAGACGGTGATGCGCCGCCACGGTTCGGCAAATCAGGGCGTGCTGACTGTGGGTTCGGCGAACTACGGCGCGGTGCTGCTGCCCAACCTCACGGGGCTTGACAGATCTACCTTCGACCTTCTCAAAGCCTTCAAGGAGAGCGGAGGTCGGCTGATCGTCACCGGTCGCGAACCGGAGTTCATAGACGGCAGACCGGCGAGAGAAGAACTCGCGCCGCTCCTTGCCTCGGCGGACAGAGTCGATCTCTCCTCTGACGGGGCGTCCGACTATTTTGAGAAAAACGGACTGATTCGTGCGCGCCTCAGCGGCGGCGGGGATGAGAAGTACATACATCTCACCTCGCGTTACTTCCCCGACGAGGACAGACGGGTGTATTTCCTGCTGAACACGGAGCGGGACCGCTCCTTTGAGATAGAATTCACGGCGGAGGGAGAGGACCTGTCTCTGCTCCGTCCCGACGTCCCGTCCGCGGTCCCCGTCCCGCACAGGTATGCGGACGGCAAGGTGACGGCGCGTCTCCGCTTTGAGCCACAGCAGTCGAGGATGATCGCCGTGGAGCGCACCCCCGCGAGGCGCCGGGAGGAGGCTGACAGCCGTCCCGTGACCGACGTCCGCTTCGCGGACGAATGGGACGTTTCCCCTGACAGCGACCCCAACTGCATGATGCTGGAATACTGCACCGTCCTGACGCGGGACGGCGAAGAAACGGAGCCGATCCATATCTACAACGCAGGAAACAAAATCTTCTCACTCGACGATCCGTCCGCGGCGGAAGCCCGGTTCAGGTTTGACGTGTCGGACGGCTGGGATCCCGACAAAGCGGGCGGCATGCGGATCGTGACGGAGCAAAGGCCTGACGCCGTTGTCCGGCTGAACGGACAGCGTCTCGTTCCCGCGGAGGGAGAATGGTGGCTCGACCGTTCCTTTACCGTATACCGCGCGGGAGATCTCATCCGTCGCGGGGAAAACGTCGTCTCCGTGAGCGGCCTTTCGTCGCCGGACGACGACGAGCTCGGTCTCGTCTATCTCACGGGCGATTTCGGCGTATTCAGCGACGGCGGCTTCACGGAGCATCCGAGAGACGGGCTCACCACCGAGGGCAATTTCTTTCTCGGAAACAGGAAGACGTCAGTCCGCGGGGACGATCTGGTCACGCAGGGATATCCTTTCTTCAAGGGATACGTCACCCTTGAACAGAATGTGATCCTCAAGGCAGACGGAACGCGGTACCGCGTGAGTCTGCCGAAGCCACGAGCGGCGCTCTGCAGAGTGATCGTAAACGGACAAGTCGCCGCCACCCTTCCCTGGGCACCCTTCGAGTGCGAGATCACGGATCTCGTCCGGGACGGAGAAAACAGGATCGGGATCGAGCTCTGCATCGGCAACCGGAACCTGCTGGGACCTCACCATCTGGAAGAGGTCGTTCCCTTCTCCGTGGGACCCGGGGACTTCTACCCGTACTCGCCGAGCACATGGAAAAAGAGATACGCT
The DNA here is from genome assembly GCA_902766115.1 of uncultured Ruminococcus sp. Classification (GTDB taxonomy): domain Bacteria; phylum Bacillota; class Clostridia; order Oscillospirales; family CAG-272; genus RUG11130. Next base: position 19,757 of record CACXCL010000022.1, on the reverse strand, counting down.
TTTGTAAAGGCGGGGCTCGGCAGAATATGACGGCGCTGTTTTTCGCGGAAATCTCTTGATTTTTCGGCAGTATTGGTATATCATTATTGGGTAGTGTCAAATCCCGTCGTTTTTGAGGAAGCGGAAGTATGAAGATCGTCTCATTTGCGAAAAAGACAGCGAAGAGCAAGGCGCTCCGGATAACGCTCAGCGTTCTCGGAGTGTCATTTGTCGCGCTCGCGACCGAGATCCTCTTCACGATAGGGTTGTTCCAGGTGGGCGTCTCCGGGGGCGAGGAGATCTACGTCGCCATCCTTCACCTCGCGGCGGTTCTGTCCGTGGGTCTGGGACTCTACAGGATCGTCTTCAGAAAGAAGGTCAATATCGTCCTGCGGTGGATCGCCGCGGCGCTCACGCCGGCGGCGGTGTTCCTGCTGGCTGAATTCATCACGCACGATCCGTTCAGGATCACCCCCCGGATCATATTCCTCAATCTTCTGATCATCTATCTCACCTCGATCTTTCTTTCCGTGCTGACGAGGCGGACCGCGGTGGGCAACGCCGTCGTCACCGTGCTTGTCATCACCTTCGGAATGATAAGTTTTTATACCAAATCGTTTCGCGGCGCCCCCCTTTTCCCGTGGGACATTGCGTCAGCGGGCACCGCGGCGGGAGTCATAAGCCACTACCCGATCAACTTCGGGATGAGGGTGGTATGTATCATCGCGACATCCCTGCTTCTCGTTGAGATCGCGCTGTGCTGCAACGTCAAACTGAACCTCGGGAAATGGTTCATCCGCCTTACGGCCACGGTGCTGAGCCTTGCCGCTTTTTCGGGGTCCGTGCTGTATCTCCAGACGGACCGCGCAATCGACACGTTCAATCTCTATCCCTATCTTTTCACCCCGAACGTCCTATACGACAGGAACGGGTTCGTGGTGTCGTTCTTGATGAACCTGAGATACATCACCGTGGAGAAGCCCACGGGATACAGCGCGAAATACGTTCGCACCGTCACGTCCGGTTACGAGTCGGACAAAGTGCCCGAGGACAAAACCGATCTGCCCAACGTGATCGTGGTGATGAACGAGACCCTCTCCGACATGACCGCCGTCTGCGACTACGAGACGACCGAAGAGTGCTTCCCGTTCATATCGTCTCTCAAAGAAAACACCATAAAGGGCGATCTCCATATGTCCGTGGTGGGCGGCAACACTCCCAACTCGGAGTTTGAATTCCTGACGGGTCTGTCGATGGCGTTCCTCCCTCAGGGCAGTATACCGTATCAGCAGTTCGTCAAGAACGTTATCCCTTCGCTCGCCACTCAGTTCGACGATCTCGGCTACCGTACCGTGGCCATGCATCCGTACTACAAAAAGGGATGGAAGCGCAGCGAGGTCTACCCGCTGCTGGGATTCGAAGATATGTATTTCATCGAGGATTTCAAAAATCCCAGGTTGATACGGGGATACATTTCCGACGAGTCCGTGGTGGACAAGATAATCGATATCTACGAGAAGACCGACGGTCCTCTGTTCTCCTTCGCCGTGACAATGCAGAACCACGGAGGCTACTGGGACAAGTTCGCGAATTTCACTCCGCAGGTAAAGGTAAAGGGACTTGAAGGCAATTCCGTGGTCTCCACGTATATGTCGCTGATGCTTGAGTCGGACAAGGCGTTCGAAAAACTCATCGACTACTTTTCAAAGGTGGACGAGCCCACGGTGGTGGTCATGTTCGGCGACCACCAGCCGGGCGACGCCGTTGCGGAGCCTCTTCTGGACCTGGCGGGAGTGGAGCTTGCCTCCTACAGCATGAAATCCACGGAGACGAGACACATAACTCCTTATATCATCTGGACCAATTACGACACGGAGTTCAAAAATCCCGGTAAGATGAGCGCCAATTATCTGTCAGCTTACGTGGCCGAGGTCGCGGGTCTTCCCCGGACCGCGGCGCAGAAATATCTGCTGGATCTGATGAAGGATTTCCCCACCGTCAACGCCAAGTGCTTCACGGAAGGAGAAAGCGGCAAGGTCTACCCCGTGTCCGACTATCAGAAATTCAGCGAGCTTCTCGATTACTCGATACTGCAGTACAGTTTCCTTTTCGACAGAAAGAACTGTCCGTACGGATTCTGGACGCTCGACAAATAAAACGGCAAAAAAAAGACCGGGACGGAATCACGATAATTCCGTCCCGTTTTGTTATGTATTATCCGATCGCGTCCGCCATCGTATAAAGGCCGGGCGCGGCTCCTGAGACGAACTCCGCCGCTTTCAGCGCGCCGGCTGCGAAAAGATCGCGGCTCCCGGCGCTGTGGGACAGGGTAATGACCTCGTCGCGACCGGCGAAGATCACGCTGTGCTCCCCGACGATGGTCCCGCCGCGGACGCTGTGGATGCCGATCTCGTTTTCCCCGCGCTCACGGCGGACGTCATGTCTGTCGTAGACGTACTCCGTCCCCTCACGGACGCTGCTCACCGCGTCGGCGAGCATCAGGGCGGTGCCGCTCGGCGCGTCCAGCTTCTTTGAGTGGTGCGCCTCGACGATCTCCACGTCGAAACCCTCGCCGAGAGCCTGCGTCGCTTTTTTCACAAGCTCGATCAGGAGATTTACGCCGATGGACATATTCCTCGATTTGAGGATAGGGATCTTTTTCGAGCAGGCGACGATCATCTCCGTTTCGGGGTCCGTATGCCCCGTGGTGCAGATCACCGCGGGCAGACCGCGTTCCGAGGCGAAGGCAAGTATGTCGGCGGTGAGCGAGTGATGGGACGCGTCGATCAGCACGTCGCACTGCTCCGTGACCTTATCGAACGAACCGTAAACCGGATACGGCGCTCCGCCGTCCGGAGTCTTTGCGTCAACTCCGCAGACGACCCCGAACCCCCGCCGGTCCGCCGCAAGGCGCGCCACGGCGGAGCCGAGCCGCCCGCAGCAGCCGGAGATCATTATTCTCAGAATCCTCATTTTTATACTTCCTTTTCCTGTTTTTTCAGATAATGCCCTGCCGTTTCATTTCCGCACAAAGCAGCCGCAGGTGGTCCTCCTCCATCTCGCAGAGCGGGAGGCGGATCTCGCCGTCGCACTTGCCCATCACGGCGCACGCAGCCTTGACGGGAATGGGATTGGTCTCGATGAACAGAAGGTTTATAAGCTTCAAAAGCTTCAGCTGCAGGTCGCGGGATCCGGCAACGTCGCCCGCCAGGAACTTTGCGCATATCTCGTGCGTCTCCCGCGGAAGGATATTCGACAGAACGGAAATGACTCCGATGCCGCCCAGGGACATTATAGGGACGATCTGGTCGTCGTTGCCGCTGTAGATCTTGAGGTCGTCTGACAGCTCCGCGGCGATCTCGGCGATGGCGCTGAGGTTTCCGGAGGCTTCTTTCACCGCCACGATACGTTCGTGCTTCGCCAGCTCCCGGTACACGGACAGGGGGATAGTCATCCCGGTCCTGGACGGAACGTTGTAAAGGATGATCGGCTTGTTCACCGCGTCGGCGGTATCCGTGAAGTGACGCACCAGCCCCCGGGGGGACGTCTTGTTGTAGTATGGCGTCACAAGAAGCAGCGCGTCCGCTCCCACCTCGCAGGCGTACTTCGACAGATCGGTGGCGTAGTCTGTCTCGTTGGAACCGGTGCCGGCAACCACGGGAACGCGGCCCGCCGCCCTTTCCACGCCGAAACGGATGCACTCGCGGTGCTCCTCGTCGGTGAGGGTCGAGCCCTCTCCGGTAGTGCCGCAGATGACCAGAGCGTCGACGCCTCCGGCGATCTGCTCGTCGATCAGTCTGCCGAACGCCTCGTAATCGACTCCGCCGTTCCTGAACGGCGTTATGAGCGCCGTACCCACTCCCTCAAATACGATTTCCTTGTTAAATGTACTCATACCAAATCTCCCGTTCTCCGCGCCTCCGGCGGATCAATAAAAGTAAAAACCGGTTGAAAACCGGCTCTCTGTGTACTATAATATAACTCGGGAATACACAGATAGCCCTCCACCGGACGGCGCCGGTGACAGTCCGCCGCCTTTCGGTCGGACGGACCAGATGCTGACGCCCCGCACGGCGGTCAGATCTTCGGCGTCTCTCGCCTTTCTCCCCAGCCTCAACGGTGATCGCGGATACCTCGGCGCGGGATACTGATCGGAAACGCTCCTCTATCATTATATCGGATAATCGGCCCTTTGCCAACATCCGCATACATATTACCACACGCGCGCGCCCTTGTCAATAGCACAGGACGAAAAAACACGTCATCCCCGAAAGGAAAGACCGACATGATAAAGAACGAACTGCCCGAGACGTCCCTTACGCTCTCGGATTTCCATTACGAGCTCCCCGAGGAGCTTATTGCCCAGACTCCCGTCTATCCCCGGGACTCGTCCCGGCTCATGGTGATCGACCGCCGCCGTGACACGGTCTCCCACGAGGTGTTCACCTCGGTGATCGACCACCTGGACCCGAAGGACGTCCTGGTGATCAACGAGACGAGGGTCATACCCGCGAGAATAATCGGCAGGCGTGTAAAACGCGCGAGCGGCGAGGCCGACGAAAGCTGCGCCCCGGTGGAGCTCCTGCTGCTGAAGCAGAGGGAGATCGACGTGTGGGAAGCCCTTGCGGGACCGGGCAAAAGGGCACGCCCCGGCGACGTGCTGGAGTTCGGGGACGGCGTGATGACGGCAAACGTAGAAAACGTCGGCGAGGGAGGCTGCAGGATCGTGAGATTCATCCCCCGGGACGAGGGGGAGACCGTGTATGCGGCTCTCCACCGGCTCGGCACCGTTCCCCTGCCGCCATACATAAAGGAGAAGCTGGACGATCCGGAGCGGTACCAGACCGTCTACGCCAGACAGGAGGGATCCGCGGCGGCGCCCACGGCGGGGCTCCACTTTACCGAGGAACTTCTTGAAATAATTGAGCAGAAAGGTATCGCGATAGCGAAGGTACTGCTCCACGTGGGTCTCGGAACGTTCCGCCCCGTGAAGGAGGAACATATAAGGGACCACGTGATGCACTCGGAATACATCTCCGTCACCGGTGAAACGGCGGATCTCATCAACAGCCGCCGGGCGGCGGGGGGACGGATCGTCGCCGTGGGCACTACGTCCTGCCGCACGCTTGAAAGCGTGGCGGACGAGAACGGCGTGATCATGCCCTACTCCGGCGACACGGGGATATTCATCTACCCGGGGTACCGGTTCCGCGCCACGGACGCGCTGATCACGAACTTCCACCTGCCGGAGAGCACCCTTCTGATGCTTGTCTCCGCGTTCGCCGGGCGGGAGAGAATGCTCGCCGCGTACCGCGAGGCGGTGCGGGAGAGGTACAGGTTTTTCTCCTTCGGAGACGCGATGATGATTCTTTGACGGGGGATAGAATGACAGTCAGGCTTTTCGATAACGTTTTTGAAATTGATTTGGAGGCGACAAAAAAACACGAACGCGACCTCCTCCCATGTGAATGTCCGAGATGTACTTTTTTCCGTGAAAACGTTGGCAAACTGTTTCCGGAGATAACGGAAATACTTGAAAAATTCGGTGTTGACTCATCGTCTCCCGATGAAGTAATGTCCTATGAGGAAGACGGAACAATCGTTTTTTACGAAGTCGAATACTCTGCTGACGGAAAAATCGTGGAAATGAGTCGGGATAGATGTGAACTTTCAACTGAAGGTTTGTCCGTCGGTTTCGGAAACGACTCTTCCGTTCCCGGCAGAGACGATGACGCTATCGTCAGGATATCCGTTTTTGGAATAAAGATGCCTTGTTCATGGGCCGAAAGTATTAAAACGACACTTATAAAGGAACCTCATAAACGGGAACCGTTGAAAAGACTTGCGGAATGGTTAAAGTATAGAAAGAACGGGAATAAACATGAGTGAAAAAATAAAGGTCCTTGCGGTGGTCGGACCGACGGCGTCGGGGAAAACGGCGCTGGGGGTGGCGCTGGCGAAGCTCCTCCGGGGCGAGGTGGTCTCCTGCGACTCCATGCAGATCTACCGCGGCATGAAGATCGGCACCGCCGCGCCGGACGAGACGGAAACGGAGGGCGTTCCCCATCACATGATCGGCGTGGTGGATCCGCGGGAAAATTACTCCGCCGCGGACTACGCAAGAGACGCCGGAGCGGTGATTGATGACGTGGCGCGCCGCGGTCATCTGCCGATCATCGTGGGAGGCACCGGGCTCTATCTCGACGCTCTGCTGAGGATCGCGTCGTTTTCCGAAGCGGCGGAGGATCCGGAGCTGAGGGCGAAACTCCGCTCGGTCGCCGAGAGGGACGGATCGCAGAAGCTTCATGAAATGCTCCGGGATCTTGACCCGGAGGCGGCGGAGGCGATCCATCCGAACAACGTAAAGCGGGTGATCCGCGCCATTGAGGTCTGTTCCGTCACCGGGCGGCGCAAGAGCGACCTTGACCGGGAAGCGGTAGCCGGGGAGACCCGGTATGACGCGGACGTGGCCGTAATCGACTTCGCGTCCCGGGAGACTCTGTACGGCAGGATCGAAAAAAGGGTCGATTTGATGCTCGGAAACGGACTGCGAGACGAGGTCGCCTCCCTGCTCGATAAGGGAATGCTCCCCGAGGGGTCCACCGCGGCCCAGGCAATCGGCTACCGTGAGATGATCGCCCATCTGCGCGGCGAGACGACACTCGACGAGGCGGCGGAGCTGATAAAGAAGAACACCCGCAATTACGCCAAGCGTCAGATGACGTGGTTCAGGCGGTATGACGCGATCCGCGTTACGCCGGACCGGGACGGAGGCATCGTGCCGCCGGAGGTGCTGGCAAGAGAGATCGCGGAGAAGATATAACGGAAAAGCCGTCGTGCGGGCGCACCGCACGACGGCTTGTTTTTTACAGTATAAACTCGAGCATACGCTCCTTCGTCTTCATGCCCATTTTTTCGTAGAACCGGGAAGCGGCGTCGTTGCCCTCCCAGACCGTGAGGGTCACCTCGTAGCACCCGAGCCTCCTCGCTTCATCCTTTACGTGTTCGAAAAGGGCAGTCCCGACCCCTTTACCGCGCGCCTTGCTGTCCACGCAGAGGTCGTCAATATAGAGTGACCTGAACCGGACCATCCTGTCGTCGGCGGGCTGTTCCCGCACACGGCAGAAGGCGTATCCAAGCGCCCCGTCTCCGTCATCCACGGCGACATAGACGGGGCTCGTTTCGTCTTCCAGAATTCTTGCTATGTCGTCCCTGCCGTATTTCGTCGTTCCGGATACGAAAATATCGGGCCGTATCCCGGCGTGAATTTCCAGCACCTGGCTCAGCAGCTCCAGTATCTTTTCCATATCCTTCGTTTCCGCTTTTCTGATCTTCATTCCTTTTCCTTTCACATTCCGACTATCCCGGACTCGATCTGTTCCGTCACCGATCTTATGGCGGCAAGCGAGGCGCGGGTCATATCCCGTATCTCCATCGAGGGTTTGTCAATGTGTCCCTGTTCCGTGGCGTATGGGACGTGGATGAACACCGTCGGGACCTTACCGCCGTTGTGGAACAGCATACCGTACAGGAGCGCGTTGCAGACGTATTCCCCGGCGTCGTCCGATCTCTCGCAGGGGATCCCGGCGGCGCTCACCGCGCGGACGATACCGTCGACGTCCGCTGACGAAAACAGTTTTTCCGGTCCGTTTTCGTCGACGGGCTCGCCGTGAGGCTCGTATCCGGAGTTGTCCGGGATCCGCCCGTTCATCACGTTTTTCCCGGTGGTCTCGACCGTGACGGTCGATCGCCCTCCCGCCTGACCGAGCATCACCACGGCGGCGGGGCGGAGCCTGTCGTACTCCGCGCACGCCGTCTCCCGAGCTCTCGCAAATTCGACGGGGAGAAGCAGTTTTCGGAGGGCAAATGAGCCGACGGTCTCCGGCAACTCCCCGAGGATCGCCTCCGTGGGGTTCATCGTCTCGCCGCCGAAGGGCTCGAAGGCGGTCACAAGCACGCCCCGCGCCCTCACCTTGAGCAGCGGGATCCCAACTTCGGTCCACCATTGACCGGGGACCTCGCCGAACAGGGCGAAATGTCCGTCGGAGATCCATTTTTCAAGATCATCCGGGGTGAGGGGGTCCATATCCGCCGCTTTCTCCTCGAGGAATTCCCGGAAGGAGATGTCTCCGGGACAGTCACGCCCCTGCGTTCTGTCTCTGAAAAGATCCGACAGCTTCACGTCATCCCTCCAGAAGAAATTCCGTCATTTTTTCGAGTTTTTCTCTGTCCAGCCCGTACTCTGTCATGTGGATCCTCACAAGCTCCGACAGATTGTGACCGGGGTACTGCTCGTGAAGGAACCCGAAATACTCGCCGATCTCTTCGCTCTCGTCCCAGTTGCGGTGCTCGAACAGGGACGTTATGTTATACCCGAGTTTTATCTCGTCGTCGGGCAGGCCGAGAAGCCCGTCCAGCACGATCCCGAGAAATCCGGTGCGGTCCGCGCCGGAATGGCAGTGGAAATACACGGGGTACGACGACTCGTCGAACAGAACGTCAAAAATCTTTCTCAGCTCGCTCATGCCGCGCTCGTTGAAGGTGCCGCCGAATCCGTTTTCCATGGGGATGAACTCATACCGGACACCGTCTCCGGCGGGGCTGGTTTTGTGCCTGCCGAGAGCCTCGATCCGCAGGTCGATCTCGGTCCTGATGCCCAGTCTGTTGACAAAGGTGTCCCTGCCCCGGGCGCTGAGCCCGCACTTCTCGCCGCGGTAGTCGATGAAGGTCCCGCGGAAGATCATCCCTTGCTTTATACGGCGCCCCGACAGGGTGCGCCGTCCGCCGATATCGCGGAAATTCGGCACGTCCCGGACGTCTATCAGACGCATTTCCCCGTCGGGGGTGCTGAATGAGCGCGCGGGGGAGACCTCGTCTCCGCATCTGACGCGCCAGAAGTATTTCTCCCCGACGCGGAAGTTGTTCACGCAGGTGAAGTACTCGCCGGTCTCGCCGGACTGGCGGACCGGACCGGGGTTGAGATCCACCGCCGGCTCGGAAAAGTCCTCCGTCCGGGAAAACTCCACGGTCATCACGTTGAGCGGGTCGTCGCACCTCCAGCTGAACACTGTGGTCGCGGGAGCGGACGCCTCTTTGTCGTCGCCTTCTGCGATCCGGAGGAACGGATCGTCACCGCCGTTTAGTTCTCCGGCTCTGTGCCTGCGGACGAATTCCTTCTGGGCGTCGGTCATTACGGATATCACGGCGCCGTTTTCCGGCGAGATGAGTTCTGTCATGTCAGCACCTTTCTTACTTGTCCTCAAGGAGTATTTTTCTCAGCTTGCAGAACACGGACGGGTCGACTCCGTACTCCTTCATATGTATCCTTACAAGCTCGGGGCAGTCGTGCCCCGGGTATTTTTCATCGAGGAAGCCGAAGTAGCTCAGAACGCCCTCGTTTGTATCCCAATCCCTCTCCTCGTAGAGCGAGGTATACTCGTAGTCGAGGATTATATCGTGCTCCGGGACGCCGAGGATCGACTCTATCACCACGGAGAGGAAGCCCGTTCTGTCGGCTCCGGCGGCGCAGTGGAAGAAGACCGGGTAGTTCGACTCGTCGCAGAGCACGTCGAAGATCTCCTTTATCTGCCCCATGCCGCGGTCGTTGAGGGTGCCACCCCAGCAGCTGTCAAATCCCACGTTGAAGAATCTGACTTCTTCTCCGACCGGGGAGGCGAGGACTTTCCCCAGAGATTCCTCCCGGAGGTCAAGCTCGGTCTTAATTCCGAGTTCCCGGATGAAGGTCTCGCGACCCGACGCCGTTATCCCGTTTCCGTCGTCGTCGTATTCCGGGTGGGTGCCGCGGTAGAGCATCCCCTGCTTCACAAGCCGTCCGTCCGCGGTGACCTTGCCGCCGAGATCGCGGAAGTTCGGCACCCGGTCCACGGATACGGAGCGGATCTCCCCCTCGCGGGTGGAAAAGGCGCGGGTCTCCGAGATGCCGTCACCGCATCTCACGCGCCAGAAGTACTTCCGCCCCGTGAAAAAGTTTGTGACAGCGGCGAAGTACGTTCCGTCCTCAGCCGACTGGCGCACCTTGTCCGCGCTGACGGGCGCCGGGACGTCAAAATCCTCGTTTTCCGATATTTCGAGGGTCATGGGGGCGGTGGGATCGTCGCATTTCCAGCTGAAGATCGCCGAGGCGGGACGGGACAGGTCGACGGTGTGAGCCTCCGCTGCCGCCTTCAGCCGCCTGTCGAACTCCCCGTTGTCCGGGGAGGGATGACACGACGCAAATTCCTTCTGCAAAGGGGTCATAACGGAAAGCAACGCTCCGTTTTCCGGTGTTATCAGCTCTGTCATTGTGTGTTCCTTTCGTCATTCGGTCATGATCCGGCGAAACGCGTCGACGGAGCTCGCGGGAACTCCGAGAGCCTCGGCGCGGGCGCGGCAAAGATACGTGAGATCTCCGTCGCCGTGGACGGATCTAAGGTCGTCGATAATGAATTCAATAAGCTCGTTTTCATACCAGTTCCGCTCGCACTCGCCGGACAGGGTGGACAGGTCGTAGTCGAGGACGATCTCCCCCTCGGGGACCCCGAGGATCCCTTCGAGAAGCAGAGCCAGCGTCCCGGTCCTGTCGGCTCCCGCCTGACAGTGAATGAAGACCGGGTAATTCCTCTCGTCCGAGAGCAGTTCGAATATCGTCCCGATGCTCGCCTTGTTTTGGTCGTTCAGTTTGATATCGTAGGGGTCGAGAGGCGCCCGGACGTACCGGACGGAGCAGCCGCCCCCCTTGAATGCCGGGGTCCCGTCCGCGCGAAGATCAAGATCCGTCCTGATACCCATGGTGTTGAAAAAAGTATTCTCGCCCGGCTCAGTCAGCCGGTATTTCCCGTCCTCGCCGGTGATGGCCTGAGAACGGTACAGAAGTCCCTGCCTCGATCTCCTCCCGTCAGACAGCGTCTTGCCGCCCATGTCCCGCACGTTCGGAACGCCTTGAAGGAATATCTGCCTAAGACCCTCGTCGGCGGTGGTGAAAGTCCTGACTTCGGAGACCAAGTCCCCGCGTCTCACCCGCCAGAAATACCGGGTCCCGATCATGAGATTCGTTGCCGCGGCCTCGTATTCGCCGGAACGGCGGCGGCGCGCGGGTCCCGCGTCGCGGTGGAGCGAAAAGAAGCTTTTATCAGCGGATATTTCAAGGGTAAAATCCCCCTCAACGCCGGCGGCCCACCGGAACACGGTTACCGCAGGCGCTGTCATGTCGCCGTTCTTCCCCTCGGTGAAACCGGGGATCCAGTCGTAGATATGAGCGTTCTCCACCATCAGCCCGGTGCGGCACCGCCGGAGAAATTCACGCTGAACATCCGTCAGAGTTGATATCACTGCACCGTCACGCGGCTCGGTGAGCGTCGCCGTTTCGTTGCTCATTCCGTGTCCTCCAGAAAAATCCGGCGGAGAGCGTCGAAATCCGCCTCGGTGAAGCCGAGATCCGTAAGATCGAGCTTCATAAGTTCCCGGAAAGGCACGTCGCCCCCGTATTTGCCCCGAAGCAGGTCAACGTGCTTCTCCACGTCGCGCTTGTGATGCCAGAAATCCATTTCGTCCGCTCTCAGCGAAAGACCTGTTATCTTATAACAAAGCATAATGTCGTCCTCCGGGACCCCGAGGACCGATTCGAGGTAATACGCCACGGTGCCGGTGCGGTCCGCTCCCGCGGCGCAGTGCATATAGATCGGGTAATTCGACTCGTCGAGGAGCACGCGGAACGTATCTCTTAGGGCGTCTCTGTGTTTCCCCTCCGGGAAGACTTCGTAATAAGCCCCTCCGGTGAAGCGCAGGACACGGAGCTCCGGGACCACCGGATCGCTGTCGTCGTCGCCGTTTCGGAGATCGAGCTCGGTCTTTATCCCGAGATCCCGCAGTATGGTGAGCCGTCCGCGGGCGTTCAGCTCGGATTTGTCTCCGTCCATAGCTTCAAGCTGTGTCCCCCGGTAAAGGAGGCCCTGTTTGACCCGTCCGCCGGAGTCGGTCATCCTGCCGCCCACGTCACGGACGTTGTAGATACCGCTGATCTCGATGGGGCGGATCTTGTCGGGGTAGGTCTCAAACGAGCGCACCTCCGACGCGGTGCCGCCGGAAGTGACTCGCCAGAAGTATCTGTGCCCCGTCATGAAATTGGTTCCCTCGGTGAAGTACTCTCCCGAGCCGTCCGCCGCCTGGCGTACGGTATGAACGGTGACGAGCGACGGGGAGGAAAAGTCCGCGTCATCGGAGATCTCCAGCACCGTTCTGGCGAGGGGATCGTCGATCCTCCACCGGAAAACCAGAGACGCCGGGTAACAGCAGTCGTAGTCCAGACCGTCCCGGTGACCGAACTCCTCCATTACGTCGCGGTCGTCACGTCCCTTCCTCGCCGCAAAAAGGCGGATATACTCGCGAAAAAGATCGTCAAGCACCGAAAAATGAAGTCCGTCAGCCGGTGATAAGAGCGTTATGTTCATTTCTCGCCTCCCGTAAGTCATTCCAGAAGAAAGTCACGAAGCCGATCCAGCTTCTCCGCGGGGATCCCGAGGGTGTAGAGGTAATTCCCCAGGGATTCCGACAGAGTCGGCGCCGGGGAGATCTTACTTATCCGTTCGAGAAATTCCGGCATCATCGGGTGGCCGTACCAGTCCCTCTCGTCTTCGATGGAGAGTGAGGAGATATTGTAATCGAGCATTATTGTCTCATCCGGAACTCCGAGTAGTCCCTGGAGATAGAACATGACCACGCCGGTCCTGTCGGCTCCCGCCTGGCAGTGTATGTAGAGCGGATAGTTCGCCGGCTCGCAGAAGATTTCGAATATCTTTTTCAGATATTCTCTTCCCTTCTCATCGATGGTCTCGGCGTAATAGTTGATCTGTGAGACAAGGTAGTTCACCTCATCTCCGGCGTAGCTCCGGGAAAAATGCTGCTCCTCGGCGTCGTCCCTCAGGTCAAGGTCGGTCCTTATTCCAAGATCCCGGATAAAGGCGTCTTTTCCCTTCTCCGTGAGCAGATACTGGGGCTCCACGTAGTTGTCGATGGCGCCGCCCCGGTAGATCATACCGTATTTTATCCTTCTCCCGGAGGTCGTCATATATCCTCCGGCATCGCGGACGTTTGCGGTGCCGTCGATCTCGATCATGCGGATCTCCCCTTCACGGAAGGAGAATGCACGCTCCACCGTCTCGTCTCCGGCGGAGACGCGCCAGACATATTTTTTGCCCGGGATGAAGTTCACGGCGGTGGCGAAGTACTCGCCGTCCTCGGCGGAGCACTCGATCCGTCCCACGGTGACACCGGTCCTCCGGGACGGGTCGCCGGCGTCAAAAATATCAAACATTATCGGGAGGGCGTGGCCGTCGGTCTTCCAGCGGAAGGTCACGGCGGCGGGATAGGTGAGATCGCGCTTCAGATCCCTCTCCGGCGGGAGCCAGCCGTATTCCGCGCTGTCCCATTCGTGGGGACCGTCGGACCCGTCGATCTCCCCCGCCTCCTGGCGGCGGATGAATTCTCTCGCTACGTCTGTGAGAACGGAAAAGATCGCTCCGTCCCCGGGAGAAATGAGTTTTAACATGAGACGTCCTTTCTCGTCAGTCGTCCTGACCGTCGGCGTACTTTTTCAGCGCCTCGGTGACGAAGTCCACGGTCTTTTTGTCTTTCGGGATCCGGCAGACGACAGTCAGAGGATTGCCGGGCACCGCCCGGACGGTGCCGCGCGGGTATTCCTCCGCCATACGGGTGATCGCCTCCGGATCGGGTGACGACGGGAAGAGGCGGACGGTCCCTCCCCTCTCGTCGATCTTCGTGATCCCCGCCGCGGCTCCGAGAGCCCGTACCAGAGCGATCCGGCACAGATTCATCGCCGTGGTCGGCGGTTCGCCGAACCGGTCGCAAAGCTCGTCGATCATATCCTCGTAGTCGTCCTCCGAGGCGATACGTGCCAGCTTTTTATAGATCTCCATCCTCTGAGGCGAGGACGGGATATAGCTCTTCGGCAGATAGGCGTCGAGGCGAAGGTCCACAGCGCATTCGGCGGGCTTTTCCACCGTCTCGCCTTTTTCCTCGATGACCGCCTCGCTGAGCAGCTTCATGTACAGGTCGTAGCCTACGGCCTCCATGTGACCGTGCTGTTCCGCCCCGAGAAGATTCCCCGCGCCTCTTATCTCCAGGTCGCGCAGGGCGATCTTGTACCCGGCGCCGAACTCGGCGTATTCCTTGATGGCGGAAAGCCGCTTTTCGGCGACTTCGGTAAGCTCCTTGTTTTTGCGGTATGTGAAGTACGCGTAAGCGCGCCTTCCTGAACGCCCGACGCGTCCTCTTATCTGATGGAGCTGGGCGAGGCCGTAGTTGTCTGAATTTTCGATTATCAGCGTGTTGGCGTTGGGGATATCGACGCCCGTTTCGATGATGGTGGTGCAAACCAGCACGTCCACCTCGCCGCGGATGATCGCCTCCCATATCTCTTCAAGCTCATCCCGGTCCATCTTGCCGTGTGCGACGGCGATCCGCGCCTCCGGGATGTTTTCCTGTATCCTCCGTGCGACGCCGTAGATGCCCTCCACCCGGTTGAACAGGTAGAATACCTGCCCGTCCCGGCGGAGCTCACGGCGGATCGCCTCGTAGATTATCACCTCGTCGTATTCGAGCACGTAGGTCTGCACCGGGGAACGCTGTCCCGGCGCCTCGTCGAGGATACTCATGTCGACGATGCCTCCCATGGCCATGTTCAGAGTCCTCGGGATCGGTGTGGCGGTCAGCGTCAGTACGTCGGCGTTCGCCGCGATCTTTTTCAGTTTTTCCTTCTGCGCCACGCCGAACCGCTGTTCCTCGTCAACGACAACAAGGCCGAGATCCCGGAACTCCACGTCGGCGGATATGAGTCGGTGGGTGCCGATAACGATGTCGGTGTCGCCCCGTTTCAGCTTGCGAAGGGAGAGCTGCTGCTCGCCCCTGGTCCTGAACCGGGAGAGCATGTCGACAGACACCGGAAACGCCCTGAGGCGGGACGAAAAACTCTTAAAATGCTGATACGCCAGCAGTGTCGTGGGAACGAGGACGGCTACCTGTTTCCCGCTCATGACCGCTTTGAACGCGGCGCGCAGCGCCACCTCGGTCTTGCCGTAACCCACGTCGCCGCAGATGAGGCGATCCATGGGATACGGCGCCTCCATGTCGCGGCGCACGTCGTCTATGGCGCGGGTCTGTCCGTCGGTCTCTTCGTACTCGAATGTGGAAGCGAACTCACGGCTCATGTCGTCGTCCGGCTCGAAGGAGATGCCCTTTGTCCTGCGCCTGCGGGCGTAAAGCTCGATGAGCTCCTTCGCCATTTCCTTCGTGGCTTCCTTGGCTTTCGTCCTTGCGCGGTTCCAGTCCGCGCCGCCCATTTTCGACAGCTTCACGGCACCCGAATCCGCGCCCGCGCCGATGTATTTTGATACAAGATCCAGCTGATCCACAGGAAGGAAAAGATTGTCGCCCCCGGCGTAGTCAAGCTTCACGTAATCCCGGGACACCCCATCCACCGTGAGGTTCTCGATACCCCTGTACATACCGATGCCGTAAGCGGCGTGGACCACCAGATCCCCCTCCGACAGGTCGGCGTAGGAAAGGATGGTCTCCGCGGCGTCCTTCATCGCTTTGAATTTTTTGCTCACGAGACGCCGCCTTACGGTGCCGGCGCCGGAAAAATCAAGTAGGACCCCCCGGGAAGCGGCAAGCTCGAACCCGCCGGGGAGACTGCCCGCCGCGGTGACGACGATGCCGCGCTTTCCGTCTGCAGACGGCAGCTCGTCGCCGCTGAACGGATATACCGTGATCCCGGCGTCAACGAGCCTCTGCGATACGCTCGACCGCTCGTTCTCCGTGGCGAAAAGGACTCCCACGGTGTACCCGCGTCTGACGAAAGAAGAGACGTCGTCGAAGAAAAGCTCCGCGTTTCGTTTGTATGACGGGACGTGGCGGGCGCCGAAATCGAACGTCACTCCGTTCTTTATCCCCGTCGACCCCGCCGAGCCGATGAGTCCCGCCGCGTAGACGGTGAAGGCAGACCGGGACTTCTCCCCGATCTTCTCCCACCCGCAGACGTAACGGTCCGTCTCAAAGGAGGTGAAAAGCTCGCCGGTCTCGAGCATCCCTGAAAGGCTCTGGGCGAGAAGCTGTTCCGCCGCCTCCGTCCTCGATTTCAGTTCGAACGAGCCGTCAAGGACGATAACTCCGTCGAAATGGTCCAGAAGGCACTCCTCCTCGCGGCAGATGACCGGGATATATTTGTCCGAGGACTCGGGATCCATCCCCTCGCGGAGCCGCGCCAGCTCGGACAGGATTATCTTGCCCGCCCGGTCGGTCCGCTCGTCAGTCGATCCCGAGAGCTTTTTCAGCTGAGCCGTCAGCATCCGCTGAAGCTCGTCCCGGGAGTCGTCCGTCAGGATGATCTCCCTTGCCGGAGGTATGGTGACGCTGTCGCTGAAATCGCCGAACCGCTGCGTTACCGGGTCGAAATACCCGAGGCGGTCGATCTCGTCTCCGAAAAGCTCCATTCTGCACGCCCGTCCCAGCGGCGTGAAAACGTCCACTATACCGCCGCGGACGGCGAACTGACCGGGACCCTCGACCAGCTCCACCCGTGTGTATCCGTTTTCCGTCAATCTCTTGCAAAGGTCGTCCGTGTCGACTGTATCCGCGCTTCTTATGACCGTGGTCCGGGAGACGAATTCTTCCCTGCATGTGGTGATCTGAAGCGCGCCGTAGACTCCGGCGCAGATCGCGGCGGGCGAGGGATCCGGCTGAAACAGCCGGTTCAGTACCCGGAGCCGCTCGTTCTCCGTCTCGTGAGAGGTGGTTATGTTATTGAAGTTGTAATCCCTCGACGGGTAGAAAAGGGCGTCCACGCCCCGCTCTGCGAGCGTCGCGGCGGCGGACGCCGCCTCCCGGTCGTCGGGGAACAGGATCAGCACGGGCTTGCCGGAAAGCGTCACGTCCTCCGCAAATGCGAGCACGAAAACAGACCGGGCGGTCTCCGGAAGGCCCCCGGCTACGGCTGGGCGGATCGCTCCCCGCACTCCGGCGGCGAGAGCGAGGTCGCTCAGGTCTCTGTATTCTCTGTTCTGCCTCAGGATCGCCGAGGCGACGTCATAACTCATGAACGGTTCTCCTCCGCGTCGTCATCCGTCTTCTTTTTTCCGTTGAACATGCCCATGGCGGCCTCCGTTTTGCCGCCGACTATCATGCGTACCGCCTCAAAGACGTCGGGAAACGTCGCCGCGACGGCGGCGCCGTCCGTCCCGTCCATCCGGCTCAGGACCCAATCCGCAAGATCATAGTCCTCCCGGGGCTTTTTACCCACTCCGATGCGGATACGGGGAAATCCGTCCGAGGAAAGGAGGTAAATGATGTTGTAAAGTCCGTTGTGACCGCCGTCGGAGCCCTTTCCGCGTATGCGGAGCCGCCCCGCGTCCAGGTTCACGTCGTCTGATATGACGATGAGTCGTTCCGGGGGGATCTTGTAGAAGTCGCAGGCCTCTTTCACCGCCTGCCCGGACAGGTTCATGAAGGTCTGGGGTTTCAGCAGCAGGACGGGAGTGCCGTCGATGGAGCATCGGGCGACGAGAGACTTGAATTTCAGGTCTTTTATCCTCACGGAAAGCCTGTCGGCTATAAAGTCGATTGCCGAAAATCCGGCGTTGTGGCGGGTCCCTTCGTATTTGTCACCGGGATTGCCCAGTCCGACTATAATGTATTCGGGGGGTCCCTTTGGATCCTCCGTCTTGCGTATTCTCTTGAACAGCTCGAAAATATCCGCCATATCGACCTCTCTCCCGCGCCGCCGGGCGGCGCGGTCCTTCCAAAACACGCAAAAAGCCCCGTTCCCCTCTGCGGACGGGCGTATACCGTGTATTCTTGCTATTATATTATATGAAAACGCGATGAAAATCAAGGGAAAGTTGAAAAAAAACGGAAAAAGTTGAAAATGCTGTTTACAAAGGCGTTTTTTTGTGTTATACTCTTCTCACAGTCGGTTTTCGCCAATTGTATAAAAGATTATCGTCAAAAGTAGAAATTTTGTTCACGGCGGGGTCTCCCGCACGGAGGTATCATAAAAATGAGTGAGTCCATCAAGGATATCCTTACACATTTCAGTATCGAGCTCAACCCGTCTTCATACGGCAACGGCCATATCAACGACACCTATCTTGTTGCGACGGACCCGTCGTACATTCTTCAGAAGATCAACAAGAACGTGTTCAAGAAGCCCGAAGAGGTCATGGAGAACATAAAGCTGGTGACAGAGCACCTGCGGCGGAAGATCATCGCCGAGGGCGGCGATCCCATGAGGGAGACGCTGAACCTGATCGAGACTGTGGACGGCAAGCCCTACTACCTGTCCACCGACGGCGAGTACTACAGGATGTACGTGTTCATCGACGGGGCGCGCTCATACGACGTGGTGGAAAGTCCGGAGCAGCTTTATCAGGCCGCCAAGGCCTTCGGCAGGTTCCAGAACATGCTGGCGGACTTCCCCGCAGAAAAGCTTTATGAGGTAATCCCGAAATTCCACGACACCAGGAAGAGATACGCCGACTTCCTCGCTGCGGTCGGGGCGGACTCCGCCGGAAGAGCGGCGGGAGCGGCGCGCGAGATACAGTTTGTGAAGGATCGCGCGGACGCTGTCGGCGTGGTGGTGGACGATATCGCCGCCGGCAAGCTTCCGGTGCGCGTCACCCACAACGACACAAAGCTTAACAACGTTCTGCTGGACGAGAAGACCGGCGAGGGCGTGTGCGTGATCGACCTTGACACCGTGATGCCGGGTTCCCTGCTCTACGACTTCGGAGACGCGCTCCGCTTTGCCGGTTCCACCGGTGCGGAGGACGAGGCGGACCTCAGCAAGATATGGTTCGATCTGGCGAATTTCGAGGCGTTCACAAGGGGATTCGTCGAAACGCTTCCCTCTATCACCCCGAGGGAGCTGGAGCTCCTTCCCTTCTCCGTGAAGCTGCTCACTCTGGAGTGCGGCATGAGATTTCTCGCCGACTACCTCAGCGGCGACACCTACTTCAAAACAGCGTACCCTGAGCACAACCTCATCAGATGCCGGACCCAGTTCAAGCTCATCGAGGACATGGAGAGAAAGATGGGCGAGATGGAGTCCATCGTCACAAAAATTGCGGGATAAACGGAAAACACAAATCCGCCGCGCTGACTGCGCGGCGGATTTTTCCGTTTTCTGTTATTCGTATTTCTCGAGTTCCTTCTTCACCATCCCGGCGATCTGTTCCGCCGCGCCGTCGTAAGGGACGTCGCCCCGGAAGGACTTATCGCGATAGGAGACCTCGAACACGCCGCGCTCGGCTGTCTTCGGGGAGACGACCACCCGGATCGGGATCCCGAACAGATCCGCGTCGGCGAACATGGCGCCGGGGCGGATATCCCGGTCGTCGTAGAGGACCTCCACGCCCAGTTTTTCGAGTTCTTCATATATCCCCTCGGCACGACGGGTGACCCCTTCGTCGTCGCAGCGGAGGTTGCACACTTCCACCTGCCACGGCGCGATGGACATGGGCCAAATAGGACCGTAGTCGTCGTGGCTCTCCTGGCAGATAGACGCCGCAAGTCTGCCGACGCCGATGCCGTAGCACCCCATGATGGGATACTGCGCCTCGCCGTTCGCGTCAAGATATGTCATGTTCATCGCCTTGGTGTATTTGGTGCCGAGCTGGAAGATATTGCCCACCTCGATGCCTTTTTCTATGGTGATGACGGGCTTGCCGCACACGGGGCAGACAGCCCCGGCGAAGATCTTCGCCACGTCG
>CACXCL010000021.1 GCA_902766115.1 uncultured Ruminococcus sp. | reverse complement strand
TGATATACTCCATATCTGCACGATTTTATCGTTCCGCGTCCCCTCTCAGACGCGGACGAGGTATATTGCGGTCGTTCCGCAAGGATCAAACCCAAATATTCTGAAGAAAGGTAGAAGGAAATGCCTAACATCAAATCAGCCAAAAAGCGCGTTAAGGTGATCGAGGCAAAGACGCTCCGGAACAAGATGTTCAAGAGCCGTATGCGCACCCTCATCAAGAAATTCAACGCGGCGGTCGAGTCCGGCGACAAAGCCGAGGCCGAGACCGCTTACAAGGCAACCGTGAAGATCCTGGATCAGGCGGCCGCCCGCGGCGTCATCCACAAGAACAAAGCCGCGCACAAGAAGAGCCAGTTCACTCTGCTCCTCAACAAAATGTAATGTAGCGAAAACGTCCTGCCATGCTCCGGCAAAAAGAAAAAGTCGCGTCAGCGGCTTTTTCTTTTTGTACTCTTCTCTCTTCTCTCTTCGTTTTTCTCTCTTCTCTCCGTTCTCCACCGCGACTTTTTCCAGTGAAGAGAGAAGAGAGAAGAGAGAAAAGAATCGGTAGCTTTGCTTCGCAAAGCATTGATTTTATTGAATTTTTCTTGTATAATTTTAGTATATGGAGGTGAACGTAAAAACACAAAGCTTGTAAATTATGATTTTAATTGCTTGCTCTCACTTGCTGACGAAATTAAAAGAATGCTTATTGCTTCTCTTAACACCGCAAAGGAGGCTTTAAATGATTCAGCTAAGAAAAATAACTAAGGATAATTTTGAAGAGATTAAAAACTTGAAAGTTGCAGATTGTCAAAAGAACTATGTTTCAACTGCAACCGATTCTTTAGCACAAGCCTGGTTATATTTTGATACAGCATATCCGTTTGCTATATATGCAGATGATTTACCTATTGGTTTTGTTATGTTAGGGTATTATGAGCCAAGAGAGCAGTACACATTATGGAAATTTTTTATTGATGAAAAACACCAACACAAAGGTTATGGTAGACAAGCGTTGCAACTTGCTGTAAACTATTTACACAATAATTTTGATTGTGAAGAAATTTATACTGGTGTTTATATAGGTAATAATATTGCAAAACATTTATATATTTCTTTTGGCTTCAAAGAGACAGGTATAATTGAAGCAAATATGGAAGAATTGAAATATACTTTTGCATGAAACTGTAAGAGAAGAGTTCGAATCCATCTGTCAAAAACGTAAATCCTTTTTTACGTACCCCTCCAGCAGGACGTTTTTTCTCATGGTATGAAAGGAGCGGGATCACGGCGTGAATCTGTACAGGATCACGCCGTTTTTGTCGCCGTGGGGCAGGATCGCGCTCTCCGGCAGGGTCGCGAACTTCGCCGCATCCGGCGAGAGGACGATCTCCGATCCGGTTTCCGCGACGGAGAACGTCTTCCCGTATTTCGGCGGATGCGCTCCGAAGACGATACGGTCCGCGTTAAACGACGCCTCGCCCGCAATGGTTTCATTGAACGACGAGCCGAGATAAAGGGTGTCTCTCCCCTCCGCCGTGACCTTGAACGTCACCACCGGGTGGGACGACCGGGACAGCAGTATCCGCTCAAAGAGCGTGACTGAGACGTTTTTCGACAAATCGGCGGGACCGTTGGCGGGAATCACGGTCACCGGCACGCCGCACCCGGTGCAGACGTCCGAGACAGAGGCGAGGATCCCCTCCTCTTCCTCATTCCGGGGCTCCGGCAGGAACACCCGCCGGACGAGAGTGCGGGAGAGCATGCGGTACACCGTCGCCACGTGCTTTTTGTGGTAGTGGGTCAGAGCCAGCGCCTCCGTCTCCGTGGCGCCTTCGTCCTCCGCAGCGTTAATGAGCCGCCGCGCAAATGACCAGGAACCGTCGGAGGCGTCAACCAGAACGTACCTCCCGGCTTCGCGGAACGCAAATCCGTCGTTCTTGCCGGAATTCACGTATACGCCCACGGGGACCTTCGCCCGGAAGAGCGCTCCTGTCCCCACGGAAAGGATGAGGCAGGCGAGCGACGAGGCGCACACGCGGATCGCACCCCGCCTCGCCTTCTCTCCCGTAAGCGGAAGGGCGACCGCTGCGACGAACAGCGCCGCGATGATGATCCCGGGCACGGTTCCGCGCACCGGAAACACCACGTACCGCCCGCCGGCGAGGAACGACGCGGCGCCTTTAATCAGTCTGTAGAACAAGCCGATTACCCCGGCGAGCGGAGTTATCATGATCCCCAGGGAGGACATGGCGGAGCAGACGAGAGACAGGATAAGATACAGCGTCATGGCGGGGATGAACACGAGGTTCGTCAGCGGAGAGAGGACCGACGCGGACCCGAACACGAGCCAGATCACGGGCAGGGTGCAGACGGTAACGTAGACCGTCGTGACGATGGTCCCCGAGATCTTTCGCAGCGCCCGCTTTGCGACGCCACCGCCTTCTTTCTTCTTTCTCAGACCGGACGATGTCACGCAGGCATAGGACGCAAGGATCGAAAGCCAGAGACCCGGGTCCAGCACGGCGAACGGATCGAAGATCACGATCAGCGCGCCCGCCGCGCCGAGAGAGGTCAGCGGATCGCCGTCCCGACGGAAAAACGACGCGGACACACGGATGATGTGCATGATCCCGGCTCGAACGACAGACGCCGAAAATCCCGTAAGCGCCGCGAAAAACAACGTGAACAGAATGGACAGGGCTCCCCTCGCCCCGCGGCGGACGCCGCCTCGGAGAAGCGCCGCTTCCAGCGCGAACAGAAGGACCGACAGGTGCATTCCGCTGATCGCGAGGAGATGGTATACGCCGGTCCGTGAGAAATCCCGGGAGAGGGACGGATCGAGACCGCTCCTGTCGCCCAGCAGGACGGCGGAGGAAAGCCCCGCCGCGCCCCGGTCGAGATCTACGGAGAACCGTGCGGAAAGAGTTTCCCTTATATTCCGTATCACGCTTTTAGGCGTGACTTTGTTCTCGTGTCCCTCAAACGTGAACTCGCCTCCCTCGCAGCCGAGCATTACCCCGTCGGGCAGAAGGGAAGACCGTTCGGAAAAGCCGTCCCCGTCTTCGAGCCGGAACGTCCGGAACGTGCCCCTGATGCGGTCCCCCGGAACGAGCGTTCCGTCGCCGAGTGTCATGCTGACCCGTACCTTTTTCACGGACTCCTCTTCGGGGAATAAAGTCGCCCTGAAGACTCCGAAGCTTTCGGAAGAATAGGACGCGTCCTCGATCACCGCCTCTCCCGTGATCTCCTTCGAATCGAGAGATTCGGCGCGCCCGAGGACCACGTTGAAAGAAACGAGAGACAGCAGGGAAGCGAGGACCGCGGACAGAAAAACGGCGAGGAGGATCCTCCGGAGGGAGGATCTCGCCTTGCGCCGTTTTGATATTATGAATAGGATCAGCGCGGACAGCGCACAGACGGCCGCCGCGGCGGTCTTCACCACTGCGGGGGCGCCGGAAAAGCAAAGAGAAAGCGCGAGAAACGAAACGCAGAATACGAACAGAGGTCTGCGGGTGATCTCTTCCACGGTGCTGTTCTTCCTTTCGTCGCGGTTTTACATCATTTTACCACTTCCGCGACTGTTTTTCAATACGCTCTCCGTCACCGCGTCCGACACCACGTCGAACAGCGTCACGGGCGTGACCCCGCCCGCGGACACCCGTCTGAAAACCAGGACGGCAAAGGAACGGTCCCGGGTGAAGTCGAAGACGTACCTCGTCTCCGTCGCGCCGGTCATACTGTCGCGCATTACGGCGTAGACGGTGTACGCCGTCCCGAACCCGCGCCCCGGCCGGAGCGGGGTCCCCGTAAGACGGTATTCGACGGTGTATTCGTTGCCTATCAGGGTCATCTTCCTCATGACGGTCTTTTCCCGCCGCCTTGAAAAGAGCGGTTTTGTCCTCATATTGACGCACCTTCCGTTTTTTGATGGGATAGTCACGATCATACCACAGGATCCGACGGGAACTGTGGATCAAGACCATAACACGTGGGATCACGCGAAAAACACGGTGATCCTTCTTTGTACGCAAAATCCGTGAAAGGAGATTTTTCCTTTAATATATGGGAATGACGGGAATAATTTATTAATTTGATGTATCAAAAAATTAACTAAAGTTTTTTTACGAAAAAGAGCGGAGACCCCTTTTTTAAAAGGGAAGAACGCGTTTTGTTTTTATTTTACTTCACCTTTCGTGTCAAAAAAGCGCCGAATACGCCCCGGACGGCGAAAAAAATGTCAGAAAATCACATTTTTCTCACATTTTCGCGCCGGAGCGATCCGTCTTGACAAACCGCGTCCGTTCAAATATAATTATGACAACAAAAAAAGCCTCCGTGGAGGCGAAAAAGGACGGGGTAACATGGAAAAATATATCGTAAAACACACGGATAACGTTGAGCTTGCCGACGAGGCGTTCGTCGGCGACTGGCCGTGGGGGTATTCCTACGAGCCGCGGGTCTCCTTTCGCATCTGCCACACCGACGACCGGCTGATCGTAAGGCTCCGGGCATACGAGAGCGACCCCGTGGCGAGGATCGACAAAAAGCACGGTCCTGTCTGCAACGACTCCTGCATGGAGTTCTTCTTCTCCCCCTCGAGGGACAACTCCGCGGGGTACTTCAATTTCGAGGTCAACTCCGGTCCCACCTATCTGTTCGAGTACGGTCTCACCACCGGTCCCGACAGAGTGTATATCGACGGTGAGGACGACCCCGTTCCGGTCTGCACCCGGGGCGAGGACGGGTTCGGCCCATTCTGGCAGATCGACGTTGAGATCGCCTATTCGCTGATACGGCGGTACGTGCCCGGGGCGACGCTGTCCTCCGGCGACGTGATAAGGGGCAACGTCTACAAATGCGGATGCACTGACCAGCCGGATCACTACGGCGCGTGGTCCCACGTGGACACCCCCGGACCGAACTTCCATAAACCGGAGTTCTTCGGCGAGCTGACGCTGGAGTAAAAAGAGAAAACAGGCGCGGAAGCATTTCCGCGCCTGTTTTTACGGAAGCTCCGTCTTCCGGATATTTTACGGGGCCTTGTCTGCCATTGACATTCACCTGCCCACGTAGTAAAATGAAAATAAAAGTGAGAAATGTTTATTCAACGAATGATAGACATCGTTTAACGGTTTAGGAGAAAAACATGAAAAAACGCATTCTCTCCGCAGTGATCGTTCTTGTGACCTGCCTTGTTCTTCTGCCTGCTCACGCGGCGTCGATGAACGGCGCGGGCGGCGTCGGTAAATCTTTCTGTTTGCACACGGTGACGAACGGCAGGATCAATTCGGGTAAAATGAGGGTGTGCGGCGCCTGCCGCGGACCCATCGCTAAGGGTGAGCCCTGCGAGCACAGTTACACCGATTGCTTCAATGAGAGCGTTCACTGGGGAGAATGCTTCTGGTGCGGCGACGTAACGGAACCTTCCCCTCACGAATTCGGGGACGTCTGGCTCGACTGGGGTGAGGAAGACCACGACTTGTGTACCGCGGTACATCGATGCGTCGTTTGCTGGTACGAGGAGGTCGAAACCGTAAGCACCTCCTCGGTGGTGACGCATGAGGCGACCTGCGGGGAGGAGGGCAAAGCCGTCTATACCGCGGTGTTTGAGAACCCCGCTTTCGGCACCGTCTCCGAAGTATTCGACGTTCCCGTCAGGGATCCGGAGCAGTGCCCGGGCAGGATATTCACGGATATGCCGAAGGTCGGCAACTGGGCGCACGATCCCATCGACTG
>CACXCL010000020.1 GCA_902766115.1 uncultured Ruminococcus sp. | reverse complement strand
GTCGCCGACATCATCATGCCCATCGTAGGCCTGATCTGCGGAGGACACGACGTCAGCGCTCTCAAATGGGTCATCAAACCCGCGGTCCTCGACGAGGCGGGCGAGATCTTAAAGCCCGAGCTTGCCATGACCTACGGCGTGTTCATCCAGGCGATCATCGACTTTTTACTTATCGCGCTCTGCATCTTCATCTTCCTGAAGATACTCCTCGCCGCCAAGACGAAGTTCAGCAAGAAAGAGGAAGAAGAGGTCGTCGAAGAAGAGCCGAAGGAGACCGCCGAAGAGATCCTCTCCGACATCAGAGAACTCCTGAAGAAGGACTGATCCGGATCGGATTTCCGAAACAGTTATTACGAAAAAAAGACCGCCGAACGTTTTCCGGCGGTCTTTTCGGTTTTTATCCGGGGAAGGGTACGACGACTCCTTCCCGCCTGTCGTTGGGCTCGCACAGATGGACGGTGAGGGCGCATTCCTTCGCCTCGGCAGTGCATTCCAGCACCTTTGCGGTGACGCGGTGTCCCTTCATTTTCTCTGTCACGGGGAAGTAATAGCTATAGCCCCGATCCCGCGGCCAGGCGCCGCATTCCCACGCCACGCAGGGGTACGAAGGCGCTCTGTCGGCGGCGCCGACGGGAGTTCCGTCGATCTCCAGGACGGCGTACGCGCCCTCGTCTCCGTGAGCGCCATGGATCGAGACCGCGAGATACGATCCGTCCCGGATCTCTTTGTCGAGGCTGAAAGATGTTCTGCGAATGCCGAAAACGGTCCTTCCATTGAAATGCGGGAGCAGCACCTGCGCTTTAGGGTTCTCCGGCGCGATCTCCTTCCCGTCCTTCAGCACAGCGATCTTATATATCCTGTCCGGCGCGTCAGGCGCGCGGAAATAACGCATTTTTCCGCCGATACGGTATGTCGCCCGCATCTTTTTCCCGGGGACGGATACGATGTTGTGAACGTCGTTCACCACGACCTTCTGTTCCCACTTGCAAAGGGATTCGATCCCCTCGAGAGGCGCCTCGGACCACGATCCGAGGTCTGCGGAGAAGTCGCCCTTTTCGCTGATCCTCTGACGGAGCAGCTCCGGCGTCTCCTCGTCGGTCTCGAAGTACTCGATTATGATCCGGTCTGCTTCCGCGGGCGCTCCGAGGTCAACCCTGAGGCATTCTCCGAACTGACGCATGGCGCCTCCGTAAAATACCTTTGTCCCTCCGTCGAAGAAGGTGTCGTCGCGGCCGTCGAAGCACAGACGCGACTCGCACCCGCGGAGTTTATACGTGTCCTGCGCGAAGAACGCGTCTCTCGCCGCCCGGACCTCCGGCACTGCCGTCCCGCCCGAGCGGAGAAGGGAGCGGTATTCGAGAGAATCGTTGTCCATGGCGAACAGAGCGGTCTCGTAGATGCGTTCCACGTCGGAGAGTCCGCTTTCTCTCTCCCATCCGTCGTTCCGGTCGATGCGGACGGGATCTTTCACAGTCTCGTCGAATGACGGACCGTCGTATATCTGTTCTTCGGGATATGTGATCTCACCGTTTTTCACCAGACCGATATTTCCGGACGCCGCCATGATCCGTACCTCGCGGCGCGCGCCCTCCGGACGCGGGATCTCGTTATACCGGCATCCCGTCAGCACGGGCTCGGCGACTGAGGCGTCGGTCACCTCGATGAGAGCGGCGCGGAACGGCGCCAGCTTTACCGCGGCGCACTCGCCGTAGTTTTTGATGCAGACGAACTCCTCATAGGGGTGGACCATCTTCACGACTACCCGGTCGCAGGGAATAAGGCCGATCTCCCCGTCCAGCTTCAGCGTGACGGTGCGGCTCTCCCACGTGTCGTTGCCCGTGACGATGAAGCGGTGCTTCCCGTCGCCTCTCGCCACGGCGTTCGGACCGTAGCTCTCCGGCAGAAGCATCCCGTCCACGAGGATATCCCTCCACTTTCTGTGGAGATTATATATCGCCGCCAGCTTTTCCTGCTCATCGTCGCGCATGAGCCAGGGGTTCCCGTAGATCTCCGGCGCGAGGATGAGACACCGGCCGAACGCCTGATATATCAGGTCGTCCTCGAAATAGTCGATACACGACGAGATGCACACGCCGTGATCCTCCGCCAGGCGGAGCAGTCCAGGCACGTTGCCTCGGCCGAAGATGAATTCTCTGTGATGAGGCGCGGGCTTTTCGTTTGCAATATGGACGTCCACGTAGGTCTCGACCCCTTCCCACAGGAAAGTGGTGGCGTAGGGCTCGCCGATGCCGAGACGGAGCCGGTGGTTCAGCAGGATCAGATCGGGAGAATACCTGCGGCACTCCGTCAGGGTCTTGACGAACTCGCCCTGCTTTTCCTCACGGAGTCCGCTGCAGACGCCGTCGATCTTGAATTGGGCGAAGTGGAGATCCCTGCAAAGAGACACCAGCAGCTCCCGCCGGGCTTCCGCCTCCTCCGGCGTGTCGCCGTAGCCGTCGGGGCCGCACCATACGCCGAGACGGATCCCCGCCTCCGCGGCGGCTTCCGCCACGGGCGCGTACCCCCGGGGATATTGTTTTATGAGTTTCGGGGAACCGAGGGTCTCATAGGTCCCTCTCGATCCGTCCAGATTTCCGGCGTCCCAGGCGTAGATCTCCAGCTGCATCCCGTAGGTATCGCGGAGCCACTTGAAATAATTGAGGTTAGCTATGGTCTGCGCCTCCGACGATCCCTCGTTGGTGCTGTTTATCCATGAAAAATACTGCGGACGTGACGGAGTCTTCTCGTCGGCTCCGGCGTGCAGTCTGTCTTTTTGCGGATATTCCATCTGTCGTCCTCCCGAACGTTTTATTCCGGGAAAAGTATACCATATCGCACGGCGGAAAACAAGCGTGATAATTGATTTGTTTAATGATTCGATTCATTATCTGTTGCACTTCGCTTGACAATTCATTCACCGTTATGGTACACTGTTGCCGTACGGACGAGCCGGTCAGAGCGGACGCGTCCGGAACGTCATCATAAAAAAAAGAGAGAGAGACTTCATTATGAAAAAGATCGTTTCTTTGCTCCTTGCCCTGATCGTCTTCGCGGCGCTCCTGCCTTCCGCAATGTGCGTCGGCGCGGAGGAGTCCGGACTGCCGTTTTCAGACGTGAAGTCCGGCGACTGGTTTTATAAATCCGTGAAGTACGCCTACGATAATTCACTGATGACCGGAAAGTCCGCAACGACATTCGGACCGAAGGATAAGGTCACCCGTGCGGAGATCGTGACCGTTTTTTACAGAATGGCAAAGGGCTTCGGCGAGTATCCCGAGAAGAATCTCCATTTCACCGACCTTACCATCTCATCGAATAAGTGGTACGCCCGCTACGTGGGCTGGGCGAAGGGCGAGGGACTCATCGACGGATACGAGGACGGTTCCTTCCGTCCCGACGCTCCGGTGACCCGGCAGGAGCTTGCGAAGCTCATAGTCAGCTTTATCCGTTATCTCCGCGCAGACGCCTCCTCAGACGGAGCGGTCGGCTCCTTCACCGACGCGAATACGTTTCCCAAGTGGTCGCGGGAATACATAGAGGAACTGCGCAGAACCGGCCTGATGAAGGGCGACGAGAAGGGCAGATTCAATCCGAAGGCCACGGCGACCCGCGCGGAGACCGCTACGGT
>CACXCL010000019.1 GCA_902766115.1 uncultured Ruminococcus sp. | reverse complement strand
TTTTTTGTCCGGCACGAGCCGGTCATTTTCTCTTTTTCTTTTTCGCAAGCCGCTGGAAGAACTTGACCAGTTCCACCATCGGGATGATGAGGACCGCAAGGCCCATGGCGGTGAAGAACTCTGCGGCGGATATGGCCTCGAAACGGAACGCCGCGGCGAGCGGAGGAACGTAGATGACCGCCGCCACCAGCAGGAGAGCGATGGCGCCCGCGCCCCAGAGAAGGACGTTTTGGGTCTTCATGGTGAAGATGGACCCGCGTCTGTTGCGCATATTGAACGACTGGAATATCTCCGCCATGGACATCGTCAGGAACGCCATGGTCATGCCGTCCGCGCTGTTTGTGATCTCCCAGACTCCGTTTTCCATAAAGTGACCGATGAAATACGCCGTGAGCGTCAGGATCGCCACCAGGAAGCCCTGATATACGATGTCGACTCCGACCCCTCCGGAGAACAGCCCCTCACGGGAGTCGCGGGGCGGCTTTCTCATGGCCTTTTTCTCCGACGGTTCCATGCCGAGGGCGAGCGCCGGAAGGCTGTCGGTGATAAGGTTGATCCAGAGCATATGGACCGGGAGGAGCAGTTTGAAGCCCATCATCGTGGCGGTGAACACGCCGATCACCTCGCTGAGGTTGGACGACAGCAAAAACTGGATGGATTTGCGGATGTTGGAGTAGATCCGCCTTCCCTCTTCCACCGCGCCGACGATTGTTGCGAAATTGTCGTCCGCCAGTATCATATCCGCCACGTTTTTCGTCACGTCCGTGCCCGTGATGCCCATGCCGACGCCGATGTCGGCTTTTTTGATGCCCGGCGCGTCGTTGACCCCGTCGCCGGTCATGGCGCAGATCATGCCCCTCTTGCGCCAGGCGTCCACTATGCGTACCTTGTGCTCGGGGCGGACCCTTGCATAGACGGAGTATTTCTCCACGGTGTCTATGAGCTCCTCATCGCTGATACCGTCAAGCTCTGCTCCGGTGAGCGCGCCTGAGCGGTCGGTGAGCATGCCAAGCTCTTTTCCTATGGCTACGGCTGTGTCCACGTGATCGCCCGTTATCATGACGACCCGGATCCCGGCGCTGCGGCAGTTCGCCACGGCGTCCTTAACCTCGGGGCGAATCGGGTCGATCATACCCACAAGTCCTATGAAGCAGAGATCGTTTTCCGCGTCCTCCATGTTGTCCGGGACGGACGGCACGTTTCTGTACGCGGCGGCGAGCACTCGGAGTGCGCGGTCCGCCATGTTCTTGTTTTCAGCAAGGATCTTCTTTCTGTCCTCATCTCCGAGGGGTTTCTCGCCTTCGTCCGTCAGATAACGGGTGCAGCGGCGGAGGAGTTCGTCCGGAGCGCCCTTGGTGTATTCCACGTATCCGTTACCGTCGGGGGACGGGTGGACCGTGGTCATGAGCTTTCTCTCGGAGTCAAACGGGAATTCGCCGCAGCGGGGGCACGTTTCCTCAAGCCTGTGCTTTACGTATCCGCGGCCCGCTCCGAACGCCACGAGGGCGTTTTCTGTCGGTTCGCCCGTCACGTTTCCGTCTCCGTCGATCTCGGAATCCGAGCAAAGCGTCATAGCGGTGGCGAGAAGATCTTCCCTGTCGGTATACGTCTCCACCACCGTCATTTTGTTCTGAGTCAGGGTACCCGTCTTGTCCGAGCAGATCACCTGGGTGCATCCGAGAGTCTCCACGGCGGTAAGCCGGCGAATGACGGCGTTGCGCTTCGACATTTTCGTCACGCCGATGGAAAGGACGATAGTAACCACCGCAGCAAGGCCCTCCGGGATCGCAGCGACGGCAAGGCTCACCGCCAGCATGAACGTGTCAAGCAGCACGTCCGCGGAGAACTTCCCCGCGCGGATCACACCGGTGACGAAGATCACGACACAGATCGCCACAACGATATACGTGAGTATCTTCGACAGCGACGACAGCTTTTTCTGAAGGGGCGTCTGTTCTTCGGAAGCGTCCGCGAGAGCGCCTGCGATGCGTCCCATCTCAGTATTCATTCCCGTCTCCGTCACAACGGCGACGCCGCGTCCGTATACGACGGTGCTTCCCATATACGCCATATTGCACCTGTCGCCCAAAGCGACGTGGCCGTCGGAGACGATGGCGTCAGACTGCTTCAGAACGGCGACCGATTCCCCGGTCAGGGCGGATTCGTCCAGCTTCAGGGACGCGCTCTCAATGATCCGCACGTCCGCGGGAACGGCGTCTCCCGCCTCCAGGTGGATGATATCACCGGGAACCAGCTCCTCGCTCTTTATGTGTGTCAGTTCCCCGTTCCGCACCACCTTGGAGGTGGCGGCGGTCATCTCCTTCAACGCCTCGATGGCGCGCTCCGCCTTGCTCTCCTGTATTACGCCCAGCACCGCGTTCAGGACCACGATAAACAGAATGATGAACACGTCCAGCATGGATTCGCCGGAATACGCGGCGGTGATGCCGGAAAGAACGGCCGCCACCAGAAGGATGATTATCATGGGATCGAGAAGCTGCTTTAAGAAGCGTTTCACGACGCCGTCGTGCTTTCCTTCCGCGAGCTTGTTTTTGCCGTGTTCGTCGAGCCGTCTTTGCGCCTCCCCGGCGTCCAGTCCCTGCGCACCGGTTTTCAGTTCCTCCATAACGTCGTCGACGGAAGAAAGGTAGTACTTCATAATTTCGTCCTTTCCTGTTTTTTTCCTAAAAAAAGACTCACATACAGAGATTCGCCTTCTGTATGTGAGTCTCGTCTTTTAAGGCTGACCAGAGGATCCCTTCCGGGATCGACGGGTGTTGGCTTTGCCGCGCAGAATGCGCTGACTACTCCCTCACTGTTTGATTTTCGGAGGTATTCTACCACACAATCCGCGATTTGTCAACATTTTTCAGTGAGTAATCTGAATTACGCGGATGACGCCTTCGATGGACTTCATCTTTTCGATGGTGTCGGGCGAGGCGGACTCGTCCGTATCGAGAAGCGTCACGGCGTACTCGCCGCGGGAGCGGTTCGCCATGTTTTCGATGTTGTTGCCGGTCTCCGACAGCGCGGCGGTGATGAGCGAGATCATGTTCGGCACGTTCTTGTGGAGGACCACGATCCTGTTGCCGCTGGAACGGGGCATGGTGATGGACGGGAAGTTAACGCTGTGGGAGATATTCCCGTTCTCGAAGTAGTCGATCAGCTCGTGAGCCGCCATGACCGCGCAGTTGTCCTCGCTCTCCACCGTGGAGGCGCCGAGATGTGGGATGGTGATGACTCCGGGGACTCTCACGGTCTCCTCGGTGGGAAAATCGGTGACGTAGGAGGCGATCTTGCCGTCGGCGATGGCTTCCTTCAGATCAGGAGCGCAGACAAGATCCGCCCGGGACAGGTTGATGAGACGCACGCCCTGCTTCATCATGGAGATGGAGCCGGCGTTGATGAAGTTCTTCGTCTCCTTGGTGGCGGGAACGTGGAGAGTGATGTAGTCACTTTCACGGAAGATCTCCTCATATGAGGACGCCTTCACGATGGCTCTCGAAAGAGACCACGCCGCTTCCACGGTGATGTACGGATCGTATCCGATGACGTTCATGCCGAGGGATTTCGCGGCGTTTGCCACCAGACCGCCGATGGCGCCGAGACCTACCACGCCCAGGGTCTTGCCCATGAGCTCGACGCCGGCAAATCGGGATTTGCCAGCCTCGACGGATTTCGCCACGTCGTTCTCGAGGGTAGACGCCCACTCCACGCCGCCGATGATGTCGCGGGACGCGAGAAGAAGAGCGGCTACGGCGAGTTCCTTTACGCCGTTGGCGTTGGCGCCGGGGGTGTTGAACACCACGACGCCGCGTTTTGCGCACTCGTCCACCGGAATATTGTTCACACCGGCGCCGCAGCGAGCGATGGCGAGAAGATTCTTGCCGAACTCCATCTCGTGGAGGGACGCGGAGCGGACCATCATGCCATCCGGATCGTCAGCCTCGGTGGTGAGCTCGTACACGCTCTTGTCGAACTGATCCAGTCCCACCTTGGCGATCTTGTTCATCAGTTTGATCTGTGCCATTTATAATATCTCCTGTCAAATCGGTTTTATTTCGGGTTCTTTTTCGCGAAGTCCTTCATGAAGGCTATCAGCGCCTCCACGCCCTCGTAGGGCATGGCATTGTAGATGGACGCTCTCATTCCGCCTACGGAACGGTGGCCCTTCAGATTAGTGAGTCCCGCCGTCTTGGCTTCGCCTGGGAATTTCTTGTCGAGCTCTTCAACTCCGGTGACAAAGGTGACGTTCATCATGGAGCGTGACGACTTTTCCACCGGCGCGATGTAGTAGTCCTGGCTGTCGAGGTAATCGTAGAGGAGCGCGGCTTTCTTCTCGTTGCGGCGCTTCATCTCCTCGAGACCGCCAATGGAGATGATCCACTCGTAGACCAGCTTCGCCATGTAGATGGACCAGCACGGAGGCGTGTTGTACATGGAGCCGTTGTCCGCCATGAGTTTGTAGTCCAGCATTGAAGGAGTCTCGGGGCGGGCGTTGCCGATCAGGTCTTCCCTGACTATGACCACAGTGACGCCGGCGGGAGCCATGTTCTTCTGCGCTCCGGCGTAGATGAGGCCGAACTTCGAGACGTCGACGGGTTCGGAGAGGATGCAGGAAGACATATCGGCGACCAGCGGGATGTCTCCGGTGTCGGGTATATACGGGAACTTCGTTCCGTAGATGGTGTTGTTGAAGCACATATGGACGTAGCTTGCGTCGGGGCGGAAGGAAGATCTGTCCACCTGGGGGACGTGGGTGAAGTTGTCGTCCTTCGATGATGCGGCGGCAACGACGTCGCCGTACTTTGCGGCTTCCTTGAACGCCTTGGTGGAGAACTGGCCGCTGAGGATGTAGTCCGCCTTGCCGGTGGTCATGAGGTTCAGCGGGACAGCTGCGAACTGAGTGGACGCTCCTCCCTGGAGGAACAGGACCTTGTAATTGTCGGGAATGTTCATGACCTGTCTCAGGAGAGATTCCGCCGAGGTGATGATCTCCTCGAATGCGGGTGAGCGGTGGCTCATCTCCATGACCGACATTCCGGCGTCTCCGTAGGAGACCAGCTCGGAAGCGGCTTTCTCGAGGACGGGAAGCGGCAGCATCGAGGGACCTGCCGAGAAGTTATAGACTCTGTTCATTTTTGACTCCGATCCGCCGGACGTCGGACGACGAGGGGCTTTTTTTATACGTTGTAGAATATTATACTATGAAAACGCATATTTATCAATAAAGATTCGCTCACGCCGAGGGAGAAATAATGAGGGTTTGCGGGCGGTTTTTTGGGCAAAATGAAAATAATCAAAATAGGGTGTTGACAAAACATAGGTTGTGTGGTAGAATAATTCGCGTACCGAAGAGGAAACCCGTTGAAGCGGGTCTTGCCGGAATGGCGGAATTGGCAGACGCCCGGGACTTAAAATCCCGTGTAACGAGAGTTACGTACCGGTTCAAGCCCGGTTTCCGGCATTCTCCCCTTCTCCATAATACCGCGGGATAGAGCAGTCTGGTAGCTCGTCGGGCTCATAACCCGGAGGTCGGGTGGTTCAAATCCCCCTCCCGCAAGAGAAACAAAAGCACGCAACAGCGTGCTTTTGTTTTTCTCCCGGGGTTTGATCCATCAGGCCGAAGGGTTATGAGACCGAAGGGCGAATAACCCGGAGGTAGTGAGCGAAGCGAACGGCCGAGCGGTGTCAGAAAACAGCCCGGTGGGCTG